>CALWOK010000147.1 GCA_944383125.1 uncultured Flavonifractor sp. | reverse complement strand
TAATTGTGGCGGCTCTCTGCCTGGGTCTGCTGCCGCTGGGTGGGTGTATGTCTGAAAACCCACCTTCCAACGAAGCGCTGTGGGCAGCTGCCATGGAAGACGCCGTCTTCAGTGAGGACCATGAGGTGCTGGAGCTGGTTTGTCTGACGCCGCAGGATTCCAGCGTCATTTGGGATGAGGCGGGCCAGCGGGTCTTGCTGGTCACATGGCACGATTATCAGGAACCCTGTGCGCCTGGAGACTCTTTGGATCAGGAAGAGATCTGGGCCACCTCCCTGGGAGAGCTGATACAGTGGTATCGCAAAAACGGCGGCAGCGTTACGGATTGGGATCTGCGCTTTGCCCAGCTGCTCGGTATGCCCAATGACGGCAGCTGTACCCGTTTTTCCGCCTTCTGGGTTGCACCGTCAGAGGTCATCCGTCCGGCCTATGTCACCGATGTGACCGCCCAAATGGAAATCGGATCTGATCAGATCACCGACACGGCGTACCGCAGCTGGTTTGACGCCAATATCCTGTACTCCTATTTTGAGAGTCAGTACCCCTGGACCCGGTTGGGCTATACCTATGACTGGAGCGGCGGGGACTCGCCGTATGGTCTGACCGAGTTTTTCCTGCAGGATGGGAGTGAGGCGGAAATTGCCTTTACCTATTCCACCCAGGCGTTTGTGGACTGGCTGGAGGCACAGTCCTGACGTCCCCAGCGCAAGGGCATACCGGCATCGGTAACTGGGTGTATACCACCTGCATTCCATAGCGCAAACCGAAACAAGCAAGCATAACGGAGGGGATCTGTCTTGGTAACACTGATATGTGCAATTGTACTCCTGGCGGCAGGATATGTCTTTTACGGCAAGCTGGTGGAACGGGTTTTCCAGCCTGATCAACGGCCCACCCCGGCCACCTCCCACCCCGACGGGGTGGACTATATTCCCATGAAAAACTGGCGGGTATTTCTCATCCAGCTGCTGAACATTGCCGGTACCGGCCCTATTTTTGGCGCCCTGCTGGGAGCGGTGTTTGGTCCCGTGGTGTTTTTGTGGATTGTGTTTGGCTCCATTTTGGGCGGCGCTGTCCACGACTACATGAGCGGGATGATCTCTCTGCGGATGAACGGGGCCTCCATTTCCGAGGTGGTGGGCAAATATCTTGGACCGGCTGCCAAGCAGGTGATGCGGGTATTTTCTCTCATTTTGCTGGTGCTGCTGGGGGCTGTGTTTACCACCAGTCCTGCCGCCCTGATTGCACGTCTGACGCCGGAGTGGATGAATACCGGCTTTTGGGTGGTGGTGATTCTGGCCTACTATCTGCTGGCCACCCTGCTGCCCATTGATAAGCTGATTGGAAAACTCTATCCCATTTTTGGTGCTGTGCTGCTGATGATGGCAGTGGGCATTATTGTGGGGCTGGTAGCAGGCGGCTACAGCCTGCCTGAGCTGACCCTGATCAATCTCCATCCTGAAGGCCGCCCGGTCTGGCCCTATATGTTCATTACCGTGGCCTGCGGGGCCATCTCCGGTTTCCACGGCACTCAGTCTCCCATGATGGCCCGCTGCCTGACCGATGAGAAGAGCGGACGGAAGATTTTCTACGGCGCCATGATCTCGGAAAGCGTGATCGCTCTGGTGTGGGCGGCGGCAGGGGTGGCTTTCTATGGCGCTACCGGCGGCCTGGAGCAGGCGCTGGCAGCGCTGGGGCAGTCTGGTGTGGTGTACGACATTTCGGTATCCCTGTTGGGTACCTTCGGCGGTGCGCTGGCCATCATTGGCGTGGTCGTCTGTCCGGTGTCCTCCGGTGATACCGCCTTCCGCAGCGCCCGTCTTACCATTGCCGATTGGTTCCATATTGACCAGGCAAACCTGACCCGCCGGCTGGCAGTAACCATTCCTTTGCTGGCTGCTGGCGCAGTGCTGACCCAGGTGGACTTTGATGTGATCTGGCGCTACTTTTCCTGGAGCAATCAGACCCTGGCTATGATTACCTTGTGGGCGGCAGCCATGTATCTGGTACACCATGCAGCCAGACCGTGGTATTCCCTGATGTGCGCACTGCCGGCCTCCTTTATGTCTGCGGTATCCTGTACCTATATTCTGATGGCGGAAGAGGGGTTCCGTCTTTCCCAGTCCATAGCCTACCCGGCCGGCATTGTTTTTGCGGCAGTCTGTGCGGCAGCCTATGGATACGGCCTGATCAGGCGGGACAGATCACGCCTGTGAACGGGTGGTTTGCTGCAAATCCGCTTCCAAAGATCCTTTTATGAGCGCTCAGAATGACAAAAATCGGGCCTGTCGCATGTTGCGACAGGCCCTTATTGCGTCACATTTTGTGGAGCTGATCAGGATGCCCCCATATTCCGATAGCGTGAATACCGGTTTTTCCCCCGGTGTTTTGCATCATATAGTGCAATATCGGTACAACGGTACAATTCGGCAAAGGCAGTCCCGTCTTTAGGGACATGGGCAACCCCGATGGAGACCGTCACTTCAAACTGGGTATCCGCTTTGCGATATGGTTTTCTCAGCTGTGCAATGATCCGGGCAAGCAGCGGATCAATGTCCTCCTCCCCCACAGAAGTAAGGAACAGGATGAACTCGTCGCCTCCAAGACTGCCTACTTTGTCCGTACTCCGGCAGATCTGTTCCAGCTTTTCTGCGGTTTCTATCAGGAGCGTATCCCCTTCAATATGCCCGAACACATCATTGACCGCTTTGAAATTGTCCAAATCCAGCAACAGGAACAGAGCGCCTTCCCCGGGATGCTGTGCCATATATTCATTTATTTTTTGCTCAATGGCAACCCGGTTGAGAATTTTTGTCAGACCATCCAGCTCAGAGGTGCGCTTCAAGGTTGTCAGGGTATGCCTGTTGTTTTCCAGCTCCGATACATCACGGAACGCTATAATCATATCGTCTTTACTGACCTTAGGGTCCAGACTGATCAGAACATTATACCAGTGGCTGTCTCCGTTGGCGGTGCTTTTAAAGTTCCAGGAATATCGGGTTGTGATATTTCCGTTTTGATCCAGCACCTTACGTTCGGTAATGCATTTCATAATTGCTTCGCAATCGCTGGGTGGGGCAAAATACGATAACAGTTGGAGGTAGCGTGTGATATTCAGGGTACTTTCGTTCCAGAACAGCGGCATGACCGCACGCACAGGCATGACAAGTCCCTTGCTGAATTGGATGACATGTACCGCTTCAAAGGTATCTGCCAGAATTTGCAGCAGAAAATCCGACTTCAAATAGGCGTTTCTGCTCATTTGTTTGCTGAATACCACACTTGTAACATCCTGAAAGGTGCCAACCAGACGGATGCCGTCTGTGTAGCCGGTATCCCGCATCCCGATGCTGCGCAAGGGCTTTGATTTCAGCCGTGGTATCCCCCTCGTCTGTGGCAACGCCGCAGAGGTAATTTCCTCCTACCTCTGACCTGCCCTCGATAATCATGCGCAGGTTTGGCTCATACCGGTAGTCTCCGCTGATCAGGTAGGCAATAGGAGTTCCATGGGTAACGGTACGGTGTCCGTTGCAGAATTGCCGGTCATCAAAGCATTTGAAGCTGGAATGGGTATAGTGGTCTGAGATGGTAAATGCATAAACAAATCCATCGGCTGTTTGGATGGTCTTTCTCAAAAAGGCGTCAAATCCATCCTTGTAGACACAAGCTCCCGTGACAGCACAGCCAAAACACCCGAGACACCCTCCGGCAAAGGGAAATGCATTCAGATTCACCACCCGGCTTTCATAGGGCAAAGCAGCCTGAAAATCGGCAATCATATGCTGCAGCTGCAGGTCATCCTGGGCGCAGTTGGTCACGATGACCACATCTTTGACGGTGGTTTTGGGTATTGCAGGCAGAACCGGCTGGTATACCGCCTTTTGCTTACGGGCCGGAGCCGGGATGGGCGGCGTGACAAACAGGCCGTTGGTGCAGGAGAACAGGAGCTGATCGAAAAAATGCCGGGCCTCTCTCCTGCCCCGCTCACACAGCAAGTCCTCCATATCAGCGGACAACCCCCGGATGACATGCATACCCAGGTCAAAGCAGTTCTCCTCCACATAGCGGTGGGCAGTGACGTCATAGAAGTGCTTTGATGTGGTGATCTGGCTGGCAAATTTGCCTGATAGATTGACCCCGTCTGCCTTGATCAGCTCAATCAGCCGGTGGAGCTGGTAGGGGGCAATAAAGGTATAGACCGGGTAACAAAACAGGATCAGTTCCGCCTCCTCCAGTGCAGTTCGTACCGGCGTGAAGTCCGTTTCATAGGCTTTGATCCGCTGCCCCACCGGCAAAAAGGATACGGTGTGTTCAGGGTGCAGCGCCTGAAAATAGAGTGCCGTATGAACGGTGGTGGAGTTGTTCCCCTTTGGGCTGGCGTTCAGAACAAGAATCTTCATGGTCATTCCTCCAATTCACAGAGCAGACGGGAATACCAGTCCTGCTCAAAGCGGGCAGCTGCAATCCCGTACGCAATGGTGTACGCCTGAAAACGGAAAATTGCCTCCCAATCCTGGCCTGGTGGCAAGGGCGCTTGCTTCAGCTGGTGAAAACGTGCCTGGATCGTGTGCAGTATCCCTTCTGTTTCCTTCATCTGACGGATATAGTCCCTGATGGCAGCGGTACGCACCTCTTGTGGGGCAAGTCCCAAAAAGAACAGGCGGGACAGCTCCATATTTTTCATCCGGTCGGACTGCATGGGCTGTGCAACCCAGGCAGAAAAGGCCGACCGGCCGCTCTCCGTAATGGAATAGATCTTTTTCCGCCGCTTTCCTTGTGCGGTTTCCACTGCGGTAATATGGCCCTCCCCAACGAGCTTACCAAGGGCGGCCTGTACGCTCCCCGCGCTGTGAGAGCAGATCAGCGCCAGGTTTTGTTTGATAAACTGCTGTACCTCATACCCGGTCATAGGAGAGAGGATGAGCAGTCCCAGAATGAGATACTCCATAGCCACCTCCGTAATATATCGAATAGATATATTATAGAGCACACCAACGGAAAGGTCAATGTGTTGCTACCCATATTTGGAATATGCTTGCTTTTGACAAAATACGAGTAAAATGGAATGTGCAAGCATTGGGGATCCCAGCTACTGTTGTGTCCGTTTTGTGTATGGGAATCGCATGTTGTAGATTCTGTCGGAAAGATGAGGGACCATAGATCATGAAGCAGATCAGCAGAGCAGCGGCCGTTTTCTTGGTGGCATTGATGGTGTGTACCAACCTGGCAGCCAATGCAGACGCCCCTTCCCAAACGGTTGTCAAGGTGGGCTTTCCCATCCAGCCCGGAACGTCCTATCTCAATGAGCATGGGGATTATGCCGGCTATCTGGTAGACTATCTGCATCAACTGGACTTATTTACCAACTGGGATATTGAATTTGTACAGGTGGACGGAGATCTGGATACCCAGCTGGAAAGGCTGATGACCATGCTCCTGTCAGGCGAGATTGATATGCTGGGTACGATGAACTGAACGGAGCAGCTGGAAGAGTTCTTTTTATACCCCAGCTACAGCTACGGAACAAAATATACCACCCTGGCGGTTTTGAAGGATAATCCCCACTGGATTGAGGAGGATTTCTCCAACTGGGATGGGATCCGCGTCGCCACATACCCTGGATATCAGGAACAGACAGAGGCATTTGTCTATTATGCCATGGTAAATGATTTTACCTATGAGCTGATCTCTTGTGACAGCTATGAAGCGATGATTGCCGCAGTCCAGACTGGGCAGGCGGATGCGATGATCCAGTCCGACATCTCCCTCACAGATGGATTCCGCATTGTGGGTCGGTTTTCACCCACTCCCTATTACTTTGCCCTTTCGCCGGACAACACTGAGTTGCAGCAGCAGCTGAATGCCGCCATGCGCAGCTTGAACAGCTCCCAGCCCAATCTACAAACGGAACTGTACGATCTTCATTTCAGATACACCAATGGGTTTCACATTTCCCAGGAACACCAGGAGTATATCCAATCCCTTGGAACGCTGAAGGTGCTGTTCATAGATGGGGACACACCCTATCAATATATCAGGGATGGCAAGCTGACGGGCTATGCAGCGGAATATTTGGAGCGCTTTGCTGAAATGACCGGACTGCAATATGAGGCGGTCATTGCACACACCTATCGGGAGGCCCTCCCCATGGTAGAACGTGGCGAAGTAGATCTGGTAGCCTGCATTCCCACCAACTCTACTCTCTCTTCCCTGGATCATGTGCGGTTTACGGCGCCCTATTTCAATAGTTTCAGCGTTTCCGTCTGTTCCAACCCCAACCCCCACAAGCATCCGGCTGACCTGGAGTTCCGCATCAATACAGAGCTGGCGCTCAGCGATGTCCAGGACCGGGAAGAATATGGTATCCGGGCAGATTACTATGCGCTCTCCTATTATCTGCGCAAAGGTGATGTGTACAACAGAGTGGTGGTGGACTGGGCCAACACCAAAAATTTTTCCTACGCCATGGGGGTGACGAGCAGCGTTCCCCAGGAGCTTGTTACCATACTGAACCAGTATGCCAGCTCCATGAGCAGTGAAGACAGACAGGCCATGCTCTACCGTTATTCCGGTGATCCGGTGGAATATACCATATGGGAATGGCTGCTTGCCTATCGTTCAGTTCTCCTGGTTGCTTTGCTGATTGTCTTCTTTGTAGCAGGAATACTCCTGATCTACCTGCGGAGCAAACGGATGGCCTACAAAGCCCTGCTGGCGGAAAATCGCATCATGCATTTGACCATGTATGATGATATTACAGGTGCATATAACGAACCATATTTCCGCAAGCTGCTGGATGAGTGCTGCCAGAACCGGGCGCAGATTGCCTTGGTTGCCTTTAATATCCGGGGCTTCAAGTATATCAATGATACCTACGGGACCAAGCGGGCAGACGATGTGCTGTGCTGCATCAAGTATCTCCTGGAATCAGAGATGGGGGACGGTGAGTTTTTCTGCAGGCCGTCGGCAGACTTGTTTTATATGGTACTCAGGGAACCAGATGCCGATCGCCTCACCCTGCGGCTCAGTGGTATCTTTTCCAATATTACCGCCATGGTGGCTTCCACACTGGACGGACATCCGCTTTCCCTGTATTCTGGCGCTGTGTTTGTGGCCCATTCTCCCACGCCCTATCATGTCTCCACCAATATGAGCTATATGATGGTAGCCCTGGCCCATGCAAAGCAAGTCAACCCCCCTACAGTCTATATCTTTGATGAGCCACTGTATCAGGCGGAACAGCTGCGGTATTATATTGAAACGCACATGCACGCTGCACTGGTCAAAGAGGAGTATCAGCTCTATTTACAGCCCAAGATCAATCTTCATACCGGCCATGTTGACGGTGCAGAAGCGCTGGTCCGCTGGCAGTCAGCCGACAGAGGGATGATCTACCCCGATCAATTCATCCCGCTGTTTGAAGAAAACGGGTTTTGTGTGCAGCTGGATCTCTACATGGTGGAGCAGGTTTGTAAACAACTCCGCTTCTGGATGGATCATAAGATTTCTCCCCTGGTCATTTCTGTAAACCAGACAAAATCCCTGTTTGTAAAAGAGGATTATGTGGAGCGGCTCCTGGCAATCACCGAGAAGTACCGCATTTCGCCCCGATATCTTATTTTAGAGATTCTGGAAGGGCTGGCCTTTGAGAACCTTGATATCCTGAACGGCACCATCCAGAAATTGAGCGATGCCGGCTTCCGTGTGTCCATGGACGATTTCGGAAGTGGGTATTCCTCCCTGAACACCTTAGGCAAGCTGAAAATTGACGAGCTGAAACTGGATCGGATGTTTTTGCTGGATGTGGTCAAGGAAGAAAGCGGCTCCCAAAGCGAAGTGCTGGCCTGTGTATTTGCTCTGGCAAAAAAGCTGGGGATCAAAACCGTTGCCGAAGGCGTAGAGACTCAGGAAAATGAAGCCATGATGCGCTCCATGTCCTGTGACTATGGACAGGGATTCTATTATAGCAGGCCGATACCCGCAGAGGAGTTTCAGAAAAAATACCTGCTCCAGCAGTCATGATGCCTCTCATGGAACACAGGAGCAAAACAGGACCCGGAAGATTGAACAACAGGCTATGGATATTGCCATCCATAGCCTGTTGTTCTGAATACCGAACGTTTGTGTGCAAGAGTCGGTCCTAGAGCGTTTCCGCCAAAAACCGCTCTACATGCTCCAACGCCTCGTGCGCTTTTTTCATGGGGAAAGTCTGGAATACATGCCACATACCCTCCCAGACCTCCAGCCGGCAGACCACATTGGCCCTGTGCATTTTATTGCGCAGCCGTACGGCGTCCGAGAGCAGAATTTCATTGGTACCGGCCTGAACCAAGGTGGGTGGGAAGCCGGAAAGATCGGCAAACAGTGGGGACAGACAGGGATCGGTAAAATCAAGCCCTCTGGCGTAGGCATCCCGGGTGGCATAGATGTAGTTGAGTGTAAGTACAGGGTCAATGGCGGCCCGCTCCTGATAGGATCGCCCGCTGGCGGTCATATCGGTCCAGGGAGAGAACAGCAATAACGCTCTGGGCAGGCGTCTGCCGGCCTGTTTGAGGTTGTGGGTGAGGACCAGGGCCAGGTTTCCTCCGGCGGAGTCTCCGGCCACAATGATGTCCCGGGCGCCGTAGCCCTGGTACATCAGGTAATCCCAGGCCGCCATAGCGTCTTCCACTGCGGCGGGATATGGATGCTCCGGGGCCAGCCGGTATTCAAAGTTCAGCACTTGCATCCCTGTTACCTGGGAGAGCTTGGAGCCTAAAATGCGGGAATAGCCCAGATTGCCGCTGGTATAGCCCCCGCCATGACAGTATAAAATGGCCTTCCGGCGGTCATAGCCCCGCTGGGGTCTGATCCATGCACAGTTCATTTCCTCCACTTGAAAGGGGCGCCAGGTCATGCCGCTCATCGGTGCCACGAGCCGTCCCAGCAGTTCCTGATTTTTCCGCTGCTTTTCCAGGTCCTCCAAGTCCATCACATCAGGAGTGGCAGCGCTGTGTATGGCCTTCAGAGCCCGCATAAAGGGCGCCAGTCGCTGTTTTTCTACCTTCTGACGAGCGGATTCTGTTCCTTTGCTATAACGATCCATATGACTAACTCCTTAGACCATGAGATACACCCCATTATAACATGATGCTGCGGCAAAGGAAAGCCTGCGGCCTTTTTCGGGCTATGGGATGGGATCTGTTTATATTGGTCTGACCAGATATCTAAGTGTTCCATAACATTTTGGCAGGATTTCGCACGAAAATACGGGGAAATCTCACAAAATTTGTCTATGGTGCTATGTTGACGCAGCATGGATCAGGTGCTAAACTATTTGTATACAAATTGTTTGTTTCGCAACTATTTTGTGGGGGAATGATGATGGACAGATCCTTTCACTACCTGCTGATGGCCACGGCGGCTTTGTTCCAGCGGGGCGTAATGGCAAGGCTCGCAGGGACAGGCCTGACGGCTGGACAGCCCAAAGTACTGGATTATCTGGGTCTGCATGACGGCAGTGTACAGAAGGACATTGCCGCCGGCTGCCAGATTGATCCGGCCACTTTGACCGGCATTTTGAACCGGATGGAGGAAAAGGGTTTGATCCAGCGGCGTATGGAGCAGGGAAACCGCCGCAGCTTTCATATCTACCTGACAAAACAGGGGTGGCTCAAGCAGCAGGAGGTACGGCAAACCCTGGAGGAAATGGCTCAGCAAGTGCTTGCAGAGCTGAGTTCCAAGGAACAGGAGCAATTGATGAGGCATCTGCTCCAGGTGTGTGCCGCTATGATTGATCTGGAGGTTTTACAGTGAGCAAAGCAGAGTTGGTTCGTCGCTATCTTTTTTTCCTGGCAGGTCTGTTTGTCAATGCAATGGGAATTGCCCTCATTACCCGGGCCAATCTGGGGACGTCCCCGATTTCCAGCAACCCTTATGTGTTGAGTCTGCGGTTTCCCGCCATTTCCCTGGGTATGTTTACCCTTTTTTTCAGCTTGTTGCTGATTGTATTGCAGCTGCTGATCCTGGGCAAAGGTTTCCCCAAGCAGTTCTGGCTCCAGATTCCCGTTTCCTTTGTGCTTTCTGCTTTTATTGATCTGGCCATGGCACTGCTCTCCTTTGTCAACCCACAGAGTTATCCCCTGGAGATGATTGCGCTGCTGATTGGGTGCCTGGTGCTGGGCTTTGGTGTTTTTATGGAGGTGGCGGCCAATGTGGTCATGCTGCCGGGCGAGTGTATGGTAAAGTCCATCACCATCCGATGGCATACAGACTTTGGAAAGACGAAAATTGCAGTGGATGTCACCATGGTGGCGGCAGCGGCCATCTTGGGGTTCCTGCTGTGCGGTACCCTTACCGGTGTGCGGGAAGGCTCCGTGATCTCTGCCCTGCTGGTGGGTCTGATTGCCCGCACGGTGGGCAAATGGATTGGCCAGCCCATTCAAAGGCTGCTGATGGACAAAGACCTTGCCCGGAAGGCTGGGCAGGAGGAGAGCTGACCTCCCCACCAGCCAGGCGGCTCTGGCAGTCCTGCATCATCCCTCCCCTTGGGAGGGAAAACAAAATGGCAAACAGAGTAGGTGATCCACCCCAAGCGGGTGATCACCTGCTCTGTTTGTCATTCACGGAAGATGCGGCAGCCTAAATGCTGCGCTTGATCTGCACCAGCACAAGCACCAGACTGATGCCCAGCAGAACATGCCCTATCCCGGCTATGCCAGATATGGCTGCATCCATGGCCGCAGAAAGAGGAGTGTCCAACACCTGCGTGATCCCCCGCACCCAATACTACCGCCATCCAGCCGAACAGCCGGAACTGACGGCTTGCTCCGCTGTTCCGAATCATGACAACCCCAATGGTAAGCACAGAAATCAGATAGACAAGGTCAAACAGCGTTTCTGCAATGGCCTGCATGGTATCATCTCCTTTGTGTTACAATATGGTCCCTACCGTGTTTCATAAAGGGTTCTGCGGATGATCTCCAGCACAGCGGTTGGATCGTAGTCCTGCCGCAGCAAGGCCGACAACAGAAGGGAAAACAGAACATCTGCAAATTGCTCTGGGGTAAACTGTTCGGTAAAGGCATCCGGCCTGAGGTTGGGATCCCGTTTTAAAACCGTACACAGTCCGTCTAGCATATGCTGCCATGTCTGCTGCATCCGCTGTTTGCCATTGGCCCTATCCTCCCGCATAAAGGCCAGGGAATGCAAGGTAAAAAACCCAGGATACCGCTGGCAGCCGCACTCCATGCGGTGATAGATCCAAATCATACAGGCCTGGATATCCTGAAATACAGATGGATCTTCCGGTGGGTGAAATATCTCGCACCAGACACTCTCCACCGTATCACTGACCAGTGCAGCCTTGGAGTCAAAATAGTTGTAGATGGATCCCACCGATACCCCGCAGGCCGCTGCCACCGAGCGGATATTGACGGCAGACCAGCCTTGCTGCCGAATCAGCTCCCGGCTGGTTTTCAGAATCTCTTCCCTGGACGTTATGATGGTATTTATAACATCACCCCCAATCTGAACATAGTTCATTTTAGGGGATAAGCATCTTTTTGTCAAGTCCGTAAATCCATGGGCGCCGCCTTATCCGCTTCGGGGATTCAAAAAGCATCCCCCTGAGAAGGAGCCTTCCCAGAGAGATGCATAAGCCTGTACAGCAGTATCGGTGCTCATTCAGCTTTGTCCTGCTCATCTGCAAAGCGGAATACGCCGCTCTGATCGACATAGGCTGCGCAGTCGTCCGCCTTGCCTGCCTTTTTCAGCGCATCCCGCCGGCGCTGGATCAGGTTGGTGTAGAAGGTGCGGTACTCCTCCCGCAGCGTGCTTGCACGCTGCCACATGGCATCTTCGATCTCCTTGCGGGCCGTATTCTTCGGACTTTCAGGGCCATATTTCTGGTTCAGCATCTGGGAAAACAGGCCCAGATACTCCTCCCGTTTCATCCCCTCCACCTTGGTCACCTGCTCCAGGGAAGCTGCCAGATCCAGCGTGATCTTGCCCAGGGCAAACTGGGTAAAGAGCGTATTATACAGGGTATCGTTGGCATGGGGCTTGTATTCACTGCTCATATGCTGCGCTTCGGCGTCTTTGAGCTTGCTGAAAGAGGCCTCTTTATCAAAGGAACACAGATGGTTGTCTGTCCGATGGAGGAAGTTTTCCCCCTTGGTATCAAAGTTGCACAGCATCCAGTCCAGGGCGTGCTCCCGCAGGATTTCCCGTTTCATATGCTCGGGAATGGTATCCTGCGGATCGGTCTGCCAGGAGAACAGGTCAAACCGCTGGGCCTCCTGGATGGTTTCGATTTTCTCCTGAAAAGAACCCAGCACCTTTCCGTTCCTGACGGCGGCAAAAGCCGGGATGGAATAGGGACCGCAGATTTTATCCTGCAGCATGGCGGCAGCTTCGGTGACAAGCGCCCCCTCCGGTTTATACATACCAATGCAGTTGGTGGCCTCCTTGAAGAGATATTGCTTGTAGCCCACAACCTGTCCATCCCGCATTATGGGTGCAGAGCGATCTTCAAAGATATACATGGGCTTGGTACCGCCAAAAAAGGCCCGTCCCACATTGACAAGCGTCTTGTCCTGGGACAGGGGCCATTCGGCATCTTCGTGGGAGAGGGGGTTGTCCTTCCGGAAGACTTTTTTCAGCCGGTCGTAATGGCCGTGACGCTTCAGGGTGGCTTCTTCCCGCTTCTTCTCCTCGCCGTCTGCCATCCTGGCCACCTTCAGCTTGCGGCGCAGATGGTCCGCCTTCAGTTCCTGCTCTTCCTTGACGGCCATCGCCTTGCGCCGCTGGGCGGAACCGGGCGGCAGCATCCGGGCAAATTCGCCGGCCAGCCTGGCACGTTCCGCCTGGGCACGATGCTTGACCGTCATCTCCTGAATGGCGTCGCCATGGGCCACCGCCTTCAGTTCGGCCTTTTCCTCCAGGGCCACCGCCTTCAGTCTGGCGGCCAGCAGCGCCTGTTCCCCTTTGGTCTGATCCTCCATCATAACCGGCTGCCCATGGATGGCCTGCTCCTGCCGGTGAACCAGCTCCCTCTGCTCCGCCGCTTTTTGCCGGGCATGTTCCAGCTGCTCCCGCTTTTTCTTCTCTGTATGGCTCTCCTTCTGGTGCAGCGGTGGAGCGGGTGTGTCAATCTCCGCATGGACCGCCATATTCTGCACGAGGGGCGCTTCTGCCTGGGGCTGAAGCACCTGCTGGAACGTCTGCTCCTGCTGTATGACCTCCTGCTGCTGGACCTGCAGCGGCTGCTGAATCTGTACTTCCTTTTGCTTGGCGATTGCTTCACACATATATACTCCCCCTTACAGCTGCATATCCCAGGTTGCCTCATAATATCTGGCCAATATCTCTCGCTCTGGCAGCAGCTGATCCACAAGAGAGACTGAAACCGGGTTGACGGCAGCAATGCGCAGATAGCCCTCCCTCTGGGGCAGCAGAGCTTTGACCCTGGCCAGCAGGGTCATCAGCTGGTGATGACAGCCGGGGGCGCACCAGGCAAAGGACAGCTCCAGATCATCCCCGTCGTTGGAGAGGAATACAGCCGCCTGGATATCGGCGTGTTTCATGACACAGAGACACAGGGGCTGGCAGCAGTCCTGCCCGTCAACATCATCCCACAGCAGTGTATGCTGCTGCCGGAGCCGGAGGAAAAATTGATGGCGTGTCACAGTGGGCAAGGTAAAAAAAGGATAGACCGGGCCGCCGGTATCCCGAAGGGAGGCCAGTTTTGGGCCGGACAGCATAGACAAAGGAACCCGGCAAACCATGCCATCTACCTGCGTCACAGAGAAATGCTCCAGCTGGGCAAAAAAGAGGTATACAGGGTCCTGCAGATCGGCGGCAGAAAAACTGCATACCACCGGCGTCGTGGTATCCCAGGCATGGCGGCATACATATTCCACCATGCCACGGGCAATTCCCCGCCGCCGGTATTCCGGGGCAACTGCCAGTACCTGAAGTTCCACGGCCGGTTTACCAATCCGAAATACCAGTACCCCACAGGCAGTCCTGTCCTCTACCGCCCCAATGGCATATACGTCCCTTTGCTGCTGTACTTGCCTGCATAAATCCTGGCTGAGCAAGGGCTGAAACCAGTGCAACGTTTCCTCGGTGATCCGGATAAATTCTCTCATCATGCCATTCCTTTTCCATGCACCTATTTGTTTTAAAGTATAGCATGGAGGGATACCGCAAAGAATATCTGTGCAAAATATCATGAAATATATGTAAAATTTGTGTCAGATACCGGAAGATTTCTGTCATGAAAGGGCTGTTTGCAAATGGCTCCCGGATGTATGGAGCGGTTCCCTGGCTGGGTATATGCTGGGCTGAATCCACCGGTGGGAGCCGACATCCGGGGACCGGCAGTCGGTCCGGTTTTCCCTTTGGCACAAAAATGCATCTCTGCTTTGCAGTCAAACTGCAAAGCAGAGATGCATTTGAATACGCCAGAAGGATGTGTAAACCGGATGAATGGAATTTCATCGGCCAGCAGCCCGTTCTGCGGCGAGAATCACATGGGCCGCCAGCACTGAGGTGGTGACGGCTCCTACCCCTCCCGGTACAGGAGTTACTGCGGCGGCTGTATCCTGAGCGGCCGCAAACGATACATCTCCCACCAAATGACCGTGTTCATCCACATTGATGCCTACATCCAGCACCAGCTGACCGGGGGACAGATGCTCTGTCCCCAGCATATTGGCTTTTCCTGCGGCGGCAATGAGCACCTCTGCCCGACGGCATTCCCCAGGCAAATCTCTGGTACGGGTATGACAGAGAGTGACAGTTGCATGTTCATGCAGCAGCAGCATGGCCAGCGGCCGGCCCACCACCAGACTGCGGCCCACCACAACCACCCGTTTTCCGGTCAGGTCACAGCCATAGTGGTGGAGCATTTCCACACAGGCCTGTGCGGTGCAGGGGGGATAGCCCTCCCCTGTACCGGAAAACACTGAGGCCAGAGAGCCGGAGGTAATCCCATCCATATCTTTGGCCGGGGCCAGGGACTCACAGACTGCCTTTTCGTCCATATGCCGTGGCAAGGGGCGGAACAGCAGGCAGCCGTGAATGGCCTGTTCCTCGTTGATGCAGTGGATCACAGAGAGCAGTTCCTCCTGAGAGGCAGTATCCGGCAAGTGAAAGCGCTTTACCGTAATGCCTGCCGTTTCGCACCGCTTCAAAGCGCCCCGCTCATAGGACAGATCCTCCGGGCGCTCCCCTACCCGCACGATAGCCAGAGTAGGCGGCACACCTTGGGCCGTCAGAGCCTTTGCCCGGGGGATCAGCCGCTCTGTCAGGGCCTGCGCCACCGGTGCTCCCTTCCAGATCTCTCCCATCAGGCAAACCTCCCCATCACGTTATCATATACCTGCTGCGCCATCTGCTGGTATTGCGCCACCAGCTGCTCCACTTCCCGATTCATTGTTTCGGCATACTCCCGGTCGTGCATACTCTTGGTATTCACCTTTACATTGAGAGCGGCCCCCTGCATGGCGCTTTGGCACAGAATAACGCCGGTACCCACATCGGACAGCATCAATGCACTGCCCTTATCCAACATCTCTCTGTGAAGGTCAATCGCTTCACAGCAAAGTCTCAGAAGTTTCATGGGGGGAGCGGCGGCATCCCGCAGGCACTGCTCCATGACAGCTTCCCGTCCAGGGTCTTCCTTGGGAATGGCATAGGCTTTGGACAGCGGCTCAAAGGCGGCGGCATCCTCGTCGATCAGCGCCAGCAGCTGCTCCCGCAGCCCTTCGGCCCGGCCCATCAGTGCTTTGACCTCCCCTTCCACCTGGGCATACTTTTTCTTTCCCACGGTATAGTTGCCTACCATGGTACACAGTGCGGTACCCACCGCTCCCACAAGGGCAGAGGCCCCTCCCCCGCCGGGGGTGGGGGCTTTGGACGCCAGGGCATCCAGAAAGCCCTGGCAGGTCTGTTGTGCAGTCAACATGGAGCTCCCCCTTAAAACAGGCCGGAAATTCTGCCGTTTTCGTCCACATCCACCTTCTCGGCAGCGGGTACCTTGGGCAGGCCGGGCATGGTCATAATATCTCCCGTAAGGGCCACCAGGAACCCGGCGCCGGCAGACACCTTCAGGTTGCGCACCGTCACCGTAAAGCCTTCGGGAGCGCCCAGCAGATTCTGGTCATCGGAGAAGGAATACTGGGTCTTGGCCATACAGATGGGCAGATCGCCAAAGCCCAGGGCGGTCAGCTCGGCAGCCTGCTTTTTGGCTGCCGGAGTGAGCACAACGCCCGCCCCATGGTAGACCTTCTTGACAATGGCCTCCAGCTTTTCCTCAATGGTACCCTCCAGTTCATAGGCAAAGGAGAAGTGGTTGGGCGCTTCACACAGACGAATGACTTCCTGGGCCAGGGCAATGCCGCCCTCTCCCCCCTTGGCCCACACTTCACTGAGGGCCACATTGACTCCCAGTTCCCTGCACTTGTCCTCCACCAGCTTCAACTCGGCTTCAGAGTCCGTGGGGAAGCGGTTGATGGCAACCACGCAGGGCAGACCGTAGACGGTGGTGATGTTCTCTACATGGCGGAGCAGGTTGGGCAGTCCCTTCTCCAGCGCCTCCAGGTTTTCGGTGTTCAGCTCGGCTTTCGCCACTCCCCCGTGGTGCTTCAGCGCCCGGACGGTGGCCACCACCACCACGGCAGAGGGAGTCAGCCCCGCCAGACGGCACTTGATATCCAGGAATTTTTCTGCCCCCAGGTCGGCTCCAAAGCCCGCCTCGGTAATGGCATAGTCTCCCATTTTCAAAGCCACACGGGTAGCCATGACAGAGTTGCAGCCGTGGGCAATGTTGGCAAAGGGGCCGCCGTGGATGAAGGCCGGGGTACCCTCCAGGGTCTGAACCAGGTTGGGCTTGATGGCGTCCTTCAGCAGAGCGGCCATCGCTCCTTCTGCCTTCAGGTCGTGGGCCGTGATGGGGCTGCCGGCCCGGGAATAGGCCACCACCATACGGCCCAGCCGGGCTTTCAGGTCGCTCAGGCCATTTGCCAGACAGAGCACCGCCATGATTTCAGAGGCCACGGTAATGTCAAACCCATCCTCTCTGGGTACGCCCTGCATCCGGCCCCCCAGACCGCACACAATATTGCGCAGCTGCCGGTCGTTCATATCCACACAGCGCTTCCAGGTAATGTGCTTTACATCAATATCCAGGGCGTTGCCCTGCTGAATGTGATTGTCCAGCATGGCGGCCAGCAAATTGTTGGCTGCGCCGATGGCGTGGAAGTCGCCGGTAAAGTGGAGGTTGATGTCCTCCATGGGCACTACCTGGGCATATCCCCCTCCGGCAGCTCCCCCCTTCACGCCAAACACCGGCCCCAGGGATGGCTCCCGCAGAGCTACCACGGTATGTTTCCCCAGCCGGCGCATTCCGTCTGCCAATCCCACGGTAGTGGTGGTTTTGCCCTCACCGGCAGGCGTGGGGTTGATGGCGGTGACCAGCACCAGTTTGCCGTCGGGCCTGCCTTCCCGATCAGACAGCAGTTTCAAATCCAGCTTTGCCTTGTATTTGCCATAATACTCCAGATAGTCCTCATCCACACCGGCCACCGCAGCAATCTCCCGGATGGGCTTCATGGTACAGGACTGTGCAATTTCAATATCAGATTTCATATTCCTTCACTCCTTCAGCCTTCCATGCATCAACGAAAATGCGCCGGCTCCCCTGCTGGCAAACCGGCGTTTTCCTCCATTTCCGCTGTATCTTCTTATAAAATGTACCATTCTTCCCCCTGATTGTCAACGGGGTATAAAAAAGCAGACCGGCAAGCATACCGGTCTGCTTTTGGCAGAAATGGCTGATCAGGCGGCCACAACGTTGACAGCACGCAGCTTGTCGGCGTTCTTGGGATCGGGCTCCACATCATAGGTCACCTTCTGACCCTCCTGAAGGGTCTTGAAGCCGTCGCACACGATGGCGGAGAAGTGTACGAACACGTCGTCGCCGCCCTCGTCGTTGGAAATGAAGCCGAAGCCCTTGGTCTCGTTGAACCACTTGACAGTACCATGATACATATTAAGGTACCTCCTGCAAAAAATTTGGTGCTAAATGACAAGAAAACTCACACCTTGCGCACCGTCTGAAGAAGCGACGATGACTACAAACGTGTGAGTTCAGGCCGTACATTTAGACTACCAGAATACTATACCACTTAACGCCGTTTCCGTCAAGAAAAATCATACAGACCGGTACAGCCCGATTCCCGCTGGGCAGGAACCGGGCTGTACCGTGGGACAGAATCAGGCGTCCTCTCCCATGAGCAGATACATCACTGCCTTTTGGGCATGGAGCCGGTTTTCCGCCTCATCGAAAATCTCATTGGCGTGGGCCTCAAACACCTGGGCGGTAATCTCCTCCCCCCGGTGGGCGGGCAGACAGTGCTGCACCATACAGCCGGGGTTGGCAAGGGCCATCAGCTCCTCGTTGACCTGGTAAATGCCCTCAAAGGCGGCCCGGCGCTTCTGGGCCTCCCCTTCCTGGCCCATGGAGGCCCATACATCGGTAAAGACGGCATCGGCGCCTGCTGCGGCCTCCTTGGGGTCCCGGCACAGCGTGAAGGTGCCGCCGCTGGTTTTGGCAAACTCCAGCACTTTGGGATCGGGGTCATATCCCTCCGGACAGGCCACAGCCACCTCCATGCCTACTTTCAGGCCTCCTACAATGAGAGAGTTGGCCATGTTGTTGCCGTCGCCAATGTAGCACAGCTTCAGGCCTTCCAGCCGGGACTTGTGCTCCCGGACGGTCATCAGGTCAGCCAGAACCTGGCAGGGATGGGCAAAGTCAGTCAAGCCGTTGATGACCGGAATGTCGGCATACTTGGCAAGGGTCTCCACCTCGGCCTGCCCGAAGGTGCGGATCATAATGCCGTCACAGTAGCGGCTCAGCACCCGGGCGGTGTCCTCAATGGGCTCGCCACGCCCAATCTGGCTCTCCTTCCCGGAGAGGAAAAGGGCGTGTCCTCCCAGCTGGAACATGCCGGTTTCAAAGGAGACACGGGTGCGGGTGGAGTTCTTTTCAAAAATCATGGCCAGGGTTTTGCCCTCCAGATAGTGGTGGGTCAGGCCGTGCTTCTGGTTGTACTTCATCTGGTCGGCAGTGTCCAGAATCTTCACAATGTCGCTTTTGGTCAGGTCCAGCAGCTTGAGCAGATCTTTTTTCATGGTATTCACCTCATAAATCCCGCTGTCACACCAGCGTTTCTTTCAGAATGGCAAGGCCCTGGTCAATCTCCTCCATGGAAATGGTCAGGGGAGGCAGCAGCCGGAGGGCTTTTCCCGCTGTCAGCACCAGCAGGCCGTTGCGGATCAGGCGGGCCGCCAGTTCCTTGTTGCTCTCTTCTCCCTTGACCTCCACTCCAATCATCAGCCCAAGGCCTCGGGTGGTACCCAGGCTGCTCAGGCCCATCTGCTCGATCCGGGTGCGGATATAGCTGCCCTTTTCCGTGACCTGCACCAGGGTGTCCTCATCCAGGGTATCCAGCACCACTCCGGCCGCCGCTGCACAGATGGGGTTTCCGCCAAAGGTACTGGCATGGCTGCCCGGCCCCAGAATATCCCGGCAGCGCTCATTGGCCAGCACACCGCCCATGGGCAGTCCGCCGGCCACCCCTTTGGCAAAGGAGACGGCATCGGGAATGATGCCGTACTGCTGGAAGGCAAAGAGGGTGCCGGTACGGCCGATGCCGGTCTGCACCTCGTCCACCAGCAGCAGCCAGTCCCGCTCGGCACACAGCACAGCCAGGTCATGGATATATGCCGGGTCCATGGGGAGCACGCCCCCCTCTCCCTGCACCAGCTCCAGCATCACAGCGCACACGTCATGGCCTGCCACTTCCTGAATGGCGTCCATGCTGCCCGCCTGGGCATAGCGGAAGCCGTCGGTGAAGGGGAAGAAATAGTTGTGGAACACATCCTGCCCGGTGGCAGTCAGGGTGGTAATGGTGCGGCCATGGAAGGAGTTTCTCAGGGTCAGGATGGTCCCTCTCCCCTTGCCGTACTTATCATAGGAGTATTTCCGGGCCAGCTTGATCATACCCTCGTTGGCCTCGGCGCCGGAATTGCCGAAAAAGGCCGCAGCCATCCCGGAGCGCTCGCACAGCTTCCGGGCCAGCTGGGCATAGGGCTGGGAATAAAACAGGTTGGAACTATGCCCCAGCTTCATGGCCTGCTGTGTAATGGCCTCCGCCCATTTCTGATTTCCGTAGCCGATGGAGTTGACGCCGATGCCGGACGAAAAATCAATATATTTCTTTCCTGCCAGGTCGTACAGAGTAGCCCCCTGTCCGTGGTCAATGTCCACATCAAACCGGCCATAAGTCTGCATCACATATTGGTGATCCAGGGCTACCAATTCTTGATGATCCATCTTTCTCTCTCCTTACAGCAGCATGGTGCCGATTCCCTCATCAGACAACAGCTCAATGAGAATGGAGTGGGGAATGCGTCCATCCAAAATCACCGCATTGTCCACGCCGGAGCGCACCGACTCCACGCAGCACTCTACTTTGGGAATCATGCCGCCCTGAATCACGCCATCCTGCACCAGCCCGGGGACCTGGGAGAGACGCACAATGGGCAAAAGGGTATTCTCATTTTTGGGATCCATCAGCAGGCCCCGCACATCGGTCAGCAGAATGAGCTTTTCTGCCTTCAGCGCCACCGCCAGCTTGGCTGCGGCGGTGTCCGCATTGATGTTGTAGGCGGTGTCCTGGTCGGTTCCCTGGGCCACGGTGGACACGACGGGGATATAGCCATCCCCCAGACAGTCCTCCACGGCCTTGGGGTCTACCGTGGTGATTTCTCCCACCAGACCATACTTCTCGTCCAACTTTTTGGCCTGGAACAGCCCTGCATCCATACCGCACAGGCCAATGGCTCTCCCGCCCATCCGGTTCAGGGTGGCAACCAGGTTTTTATTCACCTTGCCGCACAGCACCTGCTGCACAATGTCCATGGTTTCTTCGTCGGTGTAGCGCAGGCCATCCACAAACCTGGACTCCTTGCCGATCTTGTTCAGCATTTCGCTGATCTCCGGACCGCCGCCGTGGACCACCACCACCCGGATGCCCACCAAGTGGAGCAGGATGATATCTGAAATGACGGCCTGACGCAGTTCCTCGGAAATCATGGCGTTTCCGCCATACTTGACCACAACGGTTTTTCCGTAATATTTCTGAATGTAGGGCAGGGCCTCTGCCAGTACCTTGGCCCTGTCTACCTCGCTGAATGACATGGGTATCCCCTCCAAATTGCTTCTTGATGGTTCAGGTACGGTAATCGCCGTTGATTTTTACATAATCGTAGGTCAGATCACAACCCCAGCAGGTGGCCTGGTACTCTCCCTCATGGAGATCGACTTCAATGACAACCTCGTCCTGAGAGAGGATGCTTTTGGCGCTCTCCTCGTCAAAGTCCACACCAGCGCCCTGCTCGCACACCAGAATTTCCCCGACCGCAGAGGAGAATTTCACGTCTACAAACTCCGGACGGAATGGGGCCTTGGAGTATCCCATGGCGCACAGCACCCGGCCCCAGTTGGCATCGGAGCCGAACATGGCGGCTTTCACCAGAGAGGAGCCTACCACCGCCTTGCTGAGCCGCTCGGCGCTCTCCTCGCTGCGGGCATTGGAGACGGTACAGGTAATGAGCTTGCTGGCACCCTCTCCGTCAGCGGCAATGCTGCGGGCCAGCTGCTCAAAGAGGTGGTAAAGAGTCTTATAAAAGACAGTATAGCCATCATCTTTCCACTCAATCAGCTCATTTTCCGCCATGCCGTTGGCCAGCACCACGCACATGTCATTGGTGGAGGTGTCCCCGTCCACCGTCACCCGGTTGAAGGTACGGGGGACAATCTCATGGAGTGCGTCACTCAGCATCTCATGGGTAATGGAGCAGTCGGTGGTGACAAAGCACAGCATGGTTCCCATATTGGGGTGAATCATGCCGGAACCCTTGGCGATGGCGCCAATGGTCACGGTCTTTCCCCCGATGGAGCAGGTGACAGACAGCTCCTTTTTCACCGTGTCGGTGGTCATGATGGCGTTGGCGGCAGCGTCAGAGCCATCCTTAGACAGCGCAGCGGCGGCAGCGGGGAGCCCCTTTTCGATGGCAGCAATATTCAGTTCCTGGCCAATCACGCCGGTAGAGGCCACCACAAAGTCGGTGGCCTTCAGGCCGGTGGCCTGGGCCGCCAGACGGCACATCTCCTCGGCGTGCTCATGGCTGTTGGGGGCGCAGGCGTTTGCGTTGCCCGAATTGGCCACAATCGCCTGGGCCCCCCCGTTCTCCCGGTGGTCCATGGTCACATACAGGGGGGCCGCCTTCACCCGGTTCATGGTATACACGGCTGCCGCCACACAGGGCTGCTCAGACACAATGAGGGCCAGATCCTTCTTGCCCTCCAGCACCTCGGGCATTTTGCTCATGGGGGGCTGATTGCCGTCCCCCTTCCCCTTCTTCACGCCGCAGTGGACGCCGGAGGCAGTAAATCCTTTCGGGGCGGTAACGCCGCCGGAAATCTGTTTCATGTTGCTCACTCCTCAAATGTACTTACAGGATCAGGCCGGCAGTCATATCCAGGCCCAGCATGAGATTCATATTTTGCACTGCCGCTCCGGAGGCCCCTTTGCCCAGGTTGTCAAACCGGGCGGTAACAATGGCTTGGCCCTCATGACCGCTCACCGTCAGCTCCAGACGGTCGGTGCCTGCTAGCCCATTGGCTGCCAGATAGGCAGGCTCCTCGCTGTAAGGGGCCACGGAAACCAGGGGCTGCTTGGCATAATAGGCCCCCAGAATCAGTCCCAGCTCCCGGGCCGTGGGCTGGCCCACCAAATAGCGGCTGTGGAAAAAGACGGTGGTAGCCATGCCTTTGTAGTAATCATCCACCACCGGAGTAAACACCGGCGGATTGTCCAGGCCGGAAATTTTCTGCATCTCAGGCAGGTGCTTGTGGTGAAGGGTGGTGCCGTACACTCTGGGGCTGTAAAGCTCTTCCCCTTTCACCTCACTTTCATACTGGGCAATCATTTTCTTTCCGCCGCCGGAATAGCCCGTGAGCGAAAAGCAGGTGATGGGGTAATCCTTGGGCAGAATGCGCATGGAAATCAGAGGGGCCACCGAAGAGAGAAAGCCGGTGGCATGACAGCCCGGATTGGCCACAAATCGGGCGGTTCCAATGGTTTCTGACGGATTTTTGTAGAGCTCAGGAAAACCGTACACCCAGCCAGGCGCCGTCCGGTGGGCGGTAGAGGCATCAATCACACGGGTGCGGGAATTTTCAATCAGTCCCACCGCCTCCACAGCGGCGGCGTCCGGCAAGCAGAGAAATACCAGGTCGGCCGCATTGATGAGCTTTTTGCGTTCTGACAAGTCTTTCCGCTTGTCAGGTTCAATGACCAGCAGCTCAATATCTTCCCGCCCGGCCAGCCGCTCGTGAATTTGCAGTCCGGTGGTACCCTCCTGGCCGTCAATAAAAACTTTGGGCTTACTCATGGATGCGCTCCTCCACAAAGGCCTTGATACTGGCAATCTGCTGTTCCACAGCCTCTTTAGCAGGGCCTCCATAAACTTTGCGGCCGTTGACACAGGTTCTCAGTTCCAGAGCCTGGTATACGTCGGCGTCAAACAAATTGGAGATGGAGCGGAAATCCTTCAGCGGCAGGGTGTCCAAGGTCTCTCCTGCCTTGATACACAGGTTGACCAGCCGTCCCACAATCATATAGGCCTCCCGGAATGGCATCCCCTTCTTGGTCAGGTAGTCGGCGCAGTCGGTGGCATTGATAAACCCGCCGGAGGCGGCGTTGCGCATATTCTTGGGCAGGACGGTGAGGGTGTCCAGCATGGCGGCGAACACCGGCAGACACATTTCCACGGTATCAATGGCGTCAAAGACCGGCTCTTTGTCCTCCTGCATATCCTTGTTATAGGCAAGAGGAAGGCCCTTCATCACGGTGAGCAGGGTAATCAGGGAGCCGTACACCCGGCCTGTTTTGCCCCGCACCAGCTCGGCCACGTCGGGGTTTTTCTTCTGGGGCATAATGGAAGAACCGGTGGAATAGGCGTCATCCAATTCCACATATTTGAACTCCCAGGAGCACCAGAGAATGATCTCTTCGGAGAAGCGGGACAGGTGCATCATCAGGATGGAGCAGGCGGAGAGGAACTCAATGGCAAAGTCCCGGTCGGATACCGAATCCATGGAGTTGTCGGTAGGCTTGCGGAAGCCCAGGGCGGCAGCCGTCTGGAACCGGTCCACCGGATAGGTGGAGGTAGCCAGAGCGCCCGCCCCCAGGGGGCACTCGTCCATCCGGGCCAAACAGTCCTCCAGCCGGGTCACATCCCGGCGGAGCATATTGGCATAGGCCATCATGTAGTGGGCAAAGGTGGTGGGCTGAGCCCGCTGCAAGTGGGTATAGCCCGGCATAACGGTCTCCAGATTGCCCTCGGCCTTTTTGATGAGCACCTGCTCCAGCTGGAGAATCATCGTAATGATTTTGGGGATCTCCTGCTTGACATACAGGCGGAAATCCACCGCCACCTGGTCATTGCGGGAGCGGCCGGTGTGGAGCCGCTTGCCGGTATCCCCGATGCGCTGGGTGAGCATGGTCTCAATGTTCATGTGGATGTCCTCATTTTCCAGGGAGAACTCCACCTGATCGTCATCAATATCTGCCAGAATGGTCTTCAGACCGTCGATGATCTTTTCCGCCTCATGCGCCTCGATGATCCCCTGTTTCCCCAGCATGGTGGCATGGGCAATGGAACCGGCGATATCCTCTTGATACATCCGGGCATCAAAGGTAATGGAAGAGTTAAAGTCGTTTACCAGGGTATCGGTCTCTTTCTGGAACCGTCCGGCCCATAGTTTCATAATACCGCTCCTTACTGTAACTGCGGCAGACGGGCCGCCGAGGAGACCGGCTCCTACGGTTGATCTCCCGTAGGGGGGAGTCTCCGGACGACCCGCCCGCAGAATGGTTTTGTATAAATTACTTGTTCAGCTTGCCCTGATCCCGCAGAGCCAGCACGGTGTCGGGCAGGCCCCACAGGTTGATGAAGCCGGTGGCGTCGTTCTGGTTGTAGTCGCTCTCCTGGAAGGTGACAATGTCCTCAGAGTAGAGGGTGTCGGGAGAAGTGACGCCGGAAGTGATGATGTTGCCCTTGTAGAGCTTGAGCTTCACCTGACCGGTGACATGCTTCTGGGTTTCGGTGGCAAAGGCGGTAAGGGCCTCCCGCAGGGGGGTAAACCACTTGCCGTTGTACACCAGGTCGGCAAAGTCCACTGCCAGCTTGCGCTTCATGTGGGCGGTGTCCTTGTCGATGGTAATCATCTCCAGCACCTCATGGGCCCGGTAGAGGATGGCGCCGCCGGGCGTCTCATATACGCCCCGGTCCTTCATGCCGGTCATGCGGTTCTCCACAATATCCAGCAGGCCGATGCCGTTGTCCCCGCCCAGCTTGTTCAGCTTGCGGATGATATCGGAGGCCTTCATTTTCTCGCCGTCCACGGCCACAGGCCAGCCCTTTTCAAAGTCAATGGTCACATAAGTGGCCTGGTCGGGCGCCATGGCAGGAGAGACACCCATCTCCAGGAAGCCGGGCTTGTCGTACTGAGGCTCAGAGGCAGGGTCCTCCAGATCCAGGCCCTCATGGGACAGGTGCCACAGGTTTTTGTCCTTGGAATAGCTGGTTTCCCGGGAAATCTTCAGGGGAACGTTGTGGGCTTCGGCATAGTCGATTTCCTCGTCCCGGCTCTTGATGTCCCACTCCCGCCAGGGGGCAATGATCTTCATCTCAGGCGCAAAGCGCTTGATGGCCAGCTCAAAGCGGATCTGGTCGTTGCCCTTGCCGGTGCAGCCGTGGGCAATGGCGTCGGCCCCCTCTTTCTTGGCGATGTCCACCAGGCCCTTGGCAATGATGGGACGGGCAAAGGCGGTACCCAGCAGGTAGTCCTCATACTTGGCGCCCATCTGCATGGAGGGAATGATGACGTCATCCACCATCTCGTCCACCAGATCCATGACGTACAGCTTGGAAGCGCCCGTCTTGATGGCCTTCTCCTCCAAACCCTCCAGCTCGTCGTTCTGGCCTACGTCACCGGCCACAGCAATGATTTCAGGATTGTTATAGTGTTCTTTCAGCCAGGGGATGATGATAGATGTATCCAGACCGCCGGAATAGGCGAGTACTACTTTTTGAATGTCAGCCATGGAAAAGACCTCCGTTTGTGATGTTGGGGACAGTGTACCATATCCCATCCAAAAATGCAAGAGGAATTTCGCATAAATATGCGTGTAATATTCATCTGATTCCCCGCCATTTTTGGGTATTGTGTATAATATTCATCTTGTATGAATGATTATCGCAAACATCCTCAGCCAAGCCGGAACAGCACCCCGGAACAAGGGGGGATGTGGTCTGTCACCGCACCGCCTGTCACCAGACAGGCCTCTTCGGGTATCTCTCCGCCAAACCGCCGCCAGTTGCTGTGGAGCAGCAGACAGGCGCCACGGGGTGCAGGCAGTTCATAGACAGCGGGTTCTCCGCTGAGGTTGAGAAGCACCGCCAGCTGCTCCTCCTTGCACTGACGGATATATGCAAACACGCCCTGCTCCGGACGGCTGCAGCCCAGCCAGCAAAATCCATCCTGCCGGTAATCCCACCTGGAGAGGGCCGGGTGGGTCAGATAGAGTTGGTTTAATTCTCTGACAAACTGGAAAAAGGCCTGATGAATGGGAAAATCCAGCAGCAGCCAATCCTGTTCCCGTCCCGGGTCCCATTCCCGGAAGTGGCCCAGCTCATTGCCCATGAAGTTGAGCTTTTTCCCCGGATGGGTCATCATGTAAAGATACAAGGCCCTGGCCTGCGGGAACTTCCCGTCGTAATCTCCATTCATTTTCTGCAAAATGGTGGCCTTGCCATGCACTACCTCATCATGAGACAGAGGGAGCAGGTAGCGCTCCTGGGGAAAGTAGTGCATGGAAAAGGTGATCTGATGGCTCCGCTGGAGCCGCTCCGCCGGCGGAGCCTGGAAATAGGACAGGGTGTCATGCATCCAGCCCATATCCCATTTATAGTCAAAGCCCAGCCCGCCCTGGTCTGCCGGAGCGGTGACTCTGCCAAAGCTGGTGGAGTCCTCCGCTGCCAGAATACAGCCGGGGCAATGCCGCTTCAGTCCCTGGTTCATGGTGCGCAGGAAGGCCACCCCATCCTGATTCACCCCTCTGGCCTCATCCCCCTGCCAGTAGAGAATGCGGCTGATGGCGTCCATCCGCAGGCCGTCAAAGTGAAAGACCTCCAGCCAGTACCGGGCGCAGGACTGGAGAAAGGAGCGCACTTCTCCCCTGGAGTGCATGAAATTGTGGCTGCCCCACTCGCTGACCTCCACATCCCGATGGGGATATTCATAGAGGGCGGTACCGTCATACCGGGCCAGGCCATAGCGGTCCACCGCAAAGTGGGCCGGTACAAAGTCCAGCAGCACCCCAATGCCCGCCTGATGGAGCCGGTCAATGAGAATCATCAGCTCCCGTGCGGTTCCATACCGGCTGGTGGGGGCAAAAAATCCTGTAATCTGGTACCCCCAGCTCTCGTCGCAAGGGTGCTCACACAGGGGGAGAAATTCTACATAATTGTATCCGCAGGACTTGACATACTCAATCAGCGGATAGGCCAGCTCATCATAGCGATACCACCCGCCATCCGGTTTGCGCCGCCAGGAACCAAGGTGCAGCTCATAGATATTCAGCGGCTCCTCCAGCCGCTCACGGCGGGCCTTCATCCAGGCGCCGTCCTGGAAATGGTACTCCTTCAAATCCCGGAGCACCGATTGACTGCCCGGCCGCAGCTCCATCCCATAGCCGTAGGGGTCGCAATGGTCGGTGTAGCCGCCTCCCTGGTGATAGATGCGGTACTGATAGCAATCCCCCGGCCTGACCCCCTCTGCCCATACCTCATAAAAATTGCCGTCATGGATGGGTGACATGGGCAGTTCTCTTCCCCCGTGAAGGAGGGCCGCCCCAGCCGCCGCCGGGGCAAAGGTGCGGAATACCGCCCGGTTCCCCTCCAGATGGGCGCCCAGCCAGGTATCGGCATCAAAACACTGTCCGGTATAAAATGCGTAGTAGTCCATGTCGAGGCTCCTTTTCTGTGATCAGGCACAAATTTTTCCTATTATATCACAGAAATTCTTATAGGAACAGCGTTATGAGAAAACATTTTTGCAAATTTGCAAGAATGATTTTACAGCAGGGCAAAAAAGCGGTATAATACGTCGTTAGGGAACAATAACCCACAGACCAAATCCATTTGTAAGGGGAATGTTATGAAAAAAGTACTTGCGCCCCTGTGCGCCCTGATGCTCCTCCTCTCCGCCTGCGGCCAGCCTGCCGCTTCCCAGGACGAAGATACCCTCCATATTGTCGCCACCACCTATCCGGTCTACCTGTTTACCACCGCCATTACCCAGGGGGCGGACGGGGTGGAGGTAAGCCTGCTGGTCAATCAGCAGACCTCCTGTCTCCACGACTACACCCTTACCGTCAACGATATGAAAGCCATAGAGGGGGCCGACGTCATTGTGATGAACGGCGCCGGTTTAGAGGAATTTATGGATGACGCCCTGTCCGCCTCCTCTGCCCAGGTGATTGACTGTGCAGAGGGCATGGACCTGCTGCCTGCCCAGGGCCACGAGGGCCATGACCACGACACTGAGTACGACCCTCACATCTGGATGGATGCCAGCTACGCCAGCCATATGCTCCATCAGATCAGCCAGGGGCTGGAGGAACTGGACGGTGAGAACGGCACAGTGTACCAGCAGAATGACCAGGCGGCCCAGGATACGCTGGCCCAGGCTGCCCAGGGCTGGCAGGAACAGTTGGCCCCCTATCACGGCCGGTCCATTGTCACCTTCCATGATGGATTTCAGTATTTCGCCAGTTCCTTCAACCTGACTATCTTCAAGGCCATTGAAGAGGAGGAGGGGGCTACCGCTTCTGCCCAGGAAATCCAGGAAATCATTGACGCCATCAAAATCAGCCAGAAATATGATCTGGGCGTCATCCCCATCTTTACTGAAGTCAACGGCTCCACCGCCTCGGCGGATACCATTGCCCGGGAGGTGGGCTGTGAGGTCTACCAGCTGGACATGATCATGAGCGGGGACGGCACGGGCATTCAGCCCTATCTGGACGCCATGCAGCGCAATGTGGATACCCTTGCGGAGGCCCTGGGATGAGCATTCAGAAACACGGTACCTCCGGCCCGGGCTGCGCCGGCTCCTGCTGCCTGAAGGTCATGGACTTGGGGGTGAACTTCGGTCAGGAAGAGGTACTCCACGATGTATCCTTCCACCTCCACTGCGGGGAGATTGTAGCCCTCATCGGCCCAAACGGAGCGGGAAAAAGCTCCCTGTTCCGCACCATCCTGGGTCAGATTCCCCACACCGGGGAAATTGTATTCCAGCGGGCCGGGGGAGACAAAACCCGGCCCCTCATCGGCTATGTCCCCCAGTCCCCCAGCTTTGACCGGGGTGACCCGGTAAGCGTTTTTGACTTTTTCTCTGCCGCCATTTCCAACTGGCCGGTCTTTCTTCCCACACCCAAAAAGCTGCGGGCCAGGGTGGAGTCCTGCCTGGCCCGGGTCCACGGGGAGGGACTGCTGGACAAGCGGCTGGGCGCCCTCTCCGGCGGAGAACTCCAGCGGGTGCTGCTGGCCCTGGCGCTGGAACCCCTCCCCCATATCCTGATTCTGGATGAGCCTCTGTCCGGGGTGGATATTGACGGGGAAAAGCAGCTGCTGGACATGCTGGACGAAATCCGCACCCGCTATGACCTGTCCATTCTGCTGTCCACCCACGACTTCGCCACCCTGGACCAGTACGCCGACAAGGTGATTCTGCTGAAAAGCCAGGTATTAAAGGTAGGCCCTCCCCACGAGGTCCTCTCCTCTCCGGAATTTCAGACCGTCTTTCATCTGGACCTGGGGAAAGGAGGGATTTTTTAATGGAGCTGTGGTACTCCCTGGTGGAGCTGCTCCCCTTTGAGTGGGCCGCTCCCGGCACCATGTACTTTATGAAAAACGCCCTGCTGGCGGTGCTGGTGATCTCCCCCCTGTTCGGCATCCTGTCCACCATGGTGGTCACCAACCGGATGAGCTTTTTCTCCGACGCCCTGGGACACTCTGCCTTTACCGGCATTGCCATCGGTACCCTGTGCGGTGTGGCCGACCCCATGTGGGCCGCCATCCTGCTGGCTGCCGCCTTCGCCCTGCTCTTTACCTATGTCCAGCGCCGGTCCAACATGGCCAGTGATACGGTGATCGGCGTCTTTTCCTCCACCGCCGTGGCCCTGGGTATTTTTATCGCCACCTTTGACAGCGGCAGCTTTACCAAGTTCAACAGTCTGCTCATCGGCGATATCCTCAGCGTGGAGCCTGCCAAAATCGGCCTGCTGGCCGTCATTCTGCTGGTGGTCATTCTGCTGTGGCTGTGCTCCTTCAACGGGCTGATGCTCTCTTCCGTCCATCCCGCCCTGGCAGACAGCCGGGGGGTGCAGGTATTCTGGCAGGAGGCCATTTTCTCCATGGCCATTGCGGTGGTTGTCACCGTATCCATGACCTGGGTGGGTCTGATGGTCATCAATTCCCTGCTGGTCCTCCCTGCCGCCGCCGCCCGCAATCTGGCCCGCAACATGCGCCAGTTCCACCTGATTTCCATGGTGGCTGCTGTGGCAGCCAGTGTTGCCGGGCTGATGACCTCCTACCAGCTGGGGGCCTCCGCAGGGGCCTCCATCACCCTCTATCTGGCAGTCTGGTTTGCCATCACCTTCCTGCTGCGGAAAACCAGACTGTAAACGCAAAACCGGAGTGGTTCACACAGAACCACTCCGGTTTTTTCAGCCGCAGCTGACGCACCGTGTACAGGCAGTGGGCGTGGCGGCGCATCCGCCCAGGGCGGTTTCCCGCAATTCCGCAGGCAGACGGCGGCCCAACTGATACATGGCTGCCAGCATTTCGTCAAAGGGAATGAGCTGCGGCACCCCGCTGAGGGCCAGTTCTGCCGCCACCAGAGCGTTGGCTACCCCGGCAGCATTGCGGCTCTGGCAGGGATACTCCACCAGCCCTCCCACCGGGTCGCACACCAGGCCCATCATATTCATCAGGACGGTGGAGGCGGCATCCAGGCACTGCTCCGGCTTCCCTCCCATCAGCTCCACGGCGGCAGAGGCTGCCATGGCAGCGGCAACTCCCACTTCCGCCTGACATCCTCCTACCGCACCGGCCACCGTTGCGTTGCGCATGGCCAGATAGCCTACCGCCCCGGCATTGAACAGCCCGTCCAGCAGCTGCTGATCGGACAGGCCGTAGTGATCCTGGAGGGAGAGCAGCAGAGCAGGCACCACGCCGGAAGAGCCGGCGGTGGGCGCCGCCACAATCAGCCCCATGGAGGCGTTGACCTCCAGCACGGCCATGGCGTAGGTAATGGCCCGCTGGAGCATCGGCCCGCAGAGATCCTGCCGCTGGGCGGCGTGCTGGTACAGCAGTCTGGCCTCTCCCCCGATGAGTCCGCCCATAGAGGGCTGGGCGGTACGGAGGGGCGTGGTTGCCGACTGCTTCATAATTTCCAGGGCCCGGATCATCCGGCGCTGAATCTGGTCGGGGGTGGTCTCCCCCAGCACACACTCCCGGCGGCGCATCACCTGGGAAATGGGGCAATCCTCCTGACGGCACAGGGCTAACAGTTCGCTTCCGCTTCGGAAATCCATGTTGTTCCTCCTTTAGGACTGCACCAGCATCACGTCATAAATATGGGGATTGTCCCGCAGCTGTCCGGGAATGCTGCCGGACAGAATCCCATCTGACTCAATGATGCTGTAGGCAGTCTGCCCTCTGGATTCCCGGAACAGCCGCATAAAGGCGATGTTCACCTGATGCTGGCTGAGCACGCTGGTGACATGGGCCACCACGCCGGGGGTATCCTGATGCACCACAATCAGGGCGCTGTACTCTCCGGTAAAATCCACTTCAACGGAGTTGATGCGCACAATTTTTACCTTGCCGCCCCCCAGAGACACGCCACGCACCGTCATCACCTGCCCGGCGGCGTTCTCCATACGGATATCCACTGTATTGGGGTGCAGGTCTGTCTCTGTCTCATTGGGGATAAAGGTGAAGGAAAGGCCCTGCTGCCCGGCAATGCGGAAGGAATCTCTGATGCGCACATCATCGGTGGCAAAGCCCAGCATACCTCCCAGCAGCGCCCGGTCGGTGCCGTGTCCCTGGTAGGTTTTGCAAAAGGAGCCGTACAGGGTAAAGTCCACCTGCTTCAGGGGTGGAGAAATCAGCTTGCGGGCCAGTCCGGCAATGACGGCGGCCCCGGCGGTGTGGGAGCTGGACGGCCCGATCATATTGGGTCCCAGCACATCAAACACACTGATAAACGACATACATCCCCCTTATTGCCCCTGCCGACTGGTGGGAATGGTGTGCAGCGGCCCCACCGAGGCCACACAGCGGTTGATGGGGGTACCCATGTTGTGGAATTTCTCCTCATAGTCGGTCATGACGCCGCAAATGCCGTTGGCATGCAGGTTGCGGGTCACCTCCGACAGCACAAACCCCGCCTTGGGGAACTGGAACAAGGACCACTCATAGAGGTCTTTGTTGTCCGTCTTGAAATGAATCTGCCCCTTCCGGGAGAGAACCTGCCGGTAGCGCAGCAGAAAATCCGGGTGGGTCAGGCGGCGCTTGGAATGGCGGTTGCCCGGCCAGGGGTCGCAGAAGTTGATATAAATGCGGTCAATTTCACTGGGGGCAAATAGTTCTGTCAGATTTGCCGCATCCCCGTCAATGAAAAAGACATTGGTCAGGCCCATGCCGCATACACGCTCCATGGCAATCACCATGGCGTCCGGGACCCGCTCCACCGCAAGAAAGAGGGCCTGGGGATTCTGGGCCGCCGTCTCAGCGGTAAACCGGCCTTTGCCGCAGCCCAGTTCCAGATAGACGGCCTGGGCCTGGGGCATCAGGGTGTGCCAGCGGCCGTACATGGTTTCCGGCTGGGCAATCAGTACGCCGGAACACCGGGCCATGCGGGGCTCCAGATTGGTTTTTTTTCTCATTCGCATGAATTGTTTCACCTCACGGTGCATCATATCATATTCCGTCCCAATGGAAAAGTGCCGCCTGCAAATTTTACCCGCTTTTCCCTCTGCCTACACAGCAAAGCCCCGGAAGGGACTCCACCATAACCGTGGAATATCCCTTCCGGGGCGCCGCATGGATTCAATGCCTGTTTTTGACTTTCAGGCGGGCCATAGCCCGGTTCAGGGCAATCTTGCCTTCGTAGTACTCCCGCATACTGCGTTTGTGCTGCATCAGCTCTTCTGCCCGCCGCTTGGCCTCCAGCGCACGGTTGACGTCAATTTCTTCAAACCGCTCCACGCTGTCCACCAGCAACGTGGTATCCCGTTCCCGTACCTCGGCAAAGCCGTCTCCTAGCCCACGGCGGAGGGCATCCGGCCCAACAGGGCGGACACCTCGGAGCCTGCCTGGACAAAACGGAAGATATTGTCGATAAAGAGGAGCACATCCTGATGGCTCTCTTCCCGGACATACTCCGCCGTGGTCAGGCCCGTCTGGGCCACCCGCATTCTGGCTCCCGTCGGCTCGTTCATCTGCCCGAACACCAGGGCGGTCT
>CALWOK010000146.1 GCA_944383125.1 uncultured Flavonifractor sp. | reverse complement strand
CTGGCCCTGGCCCTGTCGGTGGCCGAGGGGCTGGCGCCTCTCACCATCCTGCTCCCCCTGCCCGGCCTGCGGCTGGGGCTGGCCAATCTGGTGACGGTCTATGCCCTGTGCGCTCTCTCCGGCCGGGAAGCCCTGCTCATCCTGATAGCCCGCTGCCTGCTGGGCTCCCTGCTGGGGGGCAACCTGATGGCCCTTGCCTTTTCCCTTACCGGGGGTATCCTGGCCCTGCTTGTGATGGCTGTACTGCTCCGGCTGCCCGGCCTGTCCCTCTTCGGGGTGTCCATTGCCGGGGCCGCCGCCCACAACACCGGCCAGATTGCCGCTGCCATAGCGGTGCTGGGTACCCCTGCCCCGCTGGTTTACCTGGCCCCTCTGCTGCTGTGCTCCCTGGTGACAGGCGCTGTGACCGGCGGTGTGTCCATTCTGCTGGTACAGCGCCTTCCCGCCCCCGGCCGGGGTTCATAATATTCCTGTATCCTGCTGACATTGGAGGTTTTTGTATGACAGACCGTGAACTGGTGGATCTGGCCTTTACCATGCTGGATCGTGCCTATGTACCCTACTCCCACTTTCCGGTGGGCGCCGCCCTGGCCTGTGCCGACGGCACGGTGTTTACCGGCTGCAATGTGGAAAATGCCGCCTACGGCTCCACCCTCTGCGCCGAGCGCACCGCCCTTGTCAAAGCAGTGAGCGAAGGCCACCGGGACGACTTTGTACGGCTGGCTGTGGTGGGCAACTCCGCCGACTACTGCTGGCCCTGCGGCGCCTGCCGCCAGATGCTCTATGAATTCGCCCCCAATCTTACGGTGCTGGTGGCCCGGCAGGACCGGCAGTTCGTCACACTCCCCCTGCACGAACTGCTCCCCCACGGCTTCGGCCCCAGGAGTCTGGACTGATGGAATACCAGGTATATGCTGTTCCCTGTGCCAACTACAGGGAGGCCGAGGAGGTTTTGCGGCAGGCTATCCGCTCCATGGGGGGAATGGAGCGCTTTGTGCAGCCGGGAGAGCGGATTTTGCTGAAAGCCAATCTGCTGCGGCCCTCTCCGCCGGAGGCGGCAGTGTGTACCCATCCGGCGGTGGTGAGGGCCATTGCCAGACTGGTCAAAGAGGCCGGTGGGACCGCCGTCATCGGCGACAGCCCCGGGGGCGCCCTGCAAAAAGAATCGGTGCTGCGCAACCTCTATGAAAAGACCGGCATGGCCAAGGCCGCCGCTGAGGCGGAGGCCGAGCTGGCTCTGGACCCCTCTGCCCGGCTGGTGGAACTGCCCCAGGGCAAGGTGCTGCGGCAGGCCGAGATCATCGCTCCTGTGCTGGACACCGACGGCGCCTTTGATCTGTGCAAAATGAAAACCCACGTCTTTATGGGCATGACGGGGGCGGTCAAAAACAGCTTTGGCATCATCCCCGGCCTGACCAAGGTGGGCTTTCACGGCTCCCACCCCAATCAGACCCAGTTTGCCCATGTGGTGCTGGATCTCATCGGGTTTCTGAACCCCCGGCTGTGCGTCATGGACGCTGTGCTGGCCATGGAGGGGGAGGGACCCGGCGCTTCCGGCACCCCCCGGCAGGTAGGGCTGCTGCTGCTGTCCGACAACCCTCTGGCGCTGGACGTCATTGCCGGGGAAATCATGGGCCTGCCCCGGACACGCAATCCCGTCCTGCTGGCGGCAGAGCAGCAAGGGCTTTCCCCCACCCGTCCGGAGGAGGTCACGCTGATTGGGGCAACCCTGGAGGAGCTGCGCATCCCCGACTATCAATTTCCAGCCCATGTCCGGGAGGATCTGATGGGCTTTTTGGGGCCGCTCACCAAGGTGGCCCACCGGCTCAGCCAGGGCCTGCTGTCCCAGACCCCCCGCATCAGGGAATCGCTCTGTGTGGGCTGCGCCATCTGTCAAAATGCCTGCCCGGGCAAGGCCATTACCATGACGGGCAAAGGGGGCAGGGCCAAGGTACACCCACGCTCCTGCATCCGGTGCTACTGCTGCCATGAGCTGTGTCCCAAACGGGCGGTAGAGCTCCGCCGCAGCTGGCTGGGCAAGGTACTGAGCGGCTGAGGCTACAATTTTTTGAATATTGTGCGGAAAAACGGATATGCTAACTGCGGCAATTCAATTTGGAGGAGGCAGCATATCCTATGATCCTGGATAAGATCGCCCTGGCCCTGGTCATCATTGGCGGACTCAACTGGGGCAGCATTGGTATTTTTCAATTTGATCTGGTGGCCTTCCTGTTCGGCGGGCAGGCCAGCACCTTCAGCCGTATCGTCTTCACCCTGGTGGGTCTGGCGGCTATCTGGTGTATCACCCTGCTGTTCCGTGACCTGCGGGGCAAGGACCATACCTGAATCCAAGGGCAAGGGCCTGCTGCAATCATGCAGCAGGCCCTTGTGTTTCATCCAGCAGCTCCAGCGCCGCCTCCAGCTGGGCGTCCCCCTCTTCGGTGAGATAGACCTCCCGGTCCAGGGTCAGCCCGGTTCCAATCAGAGAGGTCCCCTCTCCGGTAAAATAGGCCGCAGTGGAGATGGCCATGGCCCCGCCGTGGGGCAGGGCAAAGGTTTGCTGGGAATAGCCCTTGCCGCTGGTAGGCTCCCCCACAATCACCGCCGCTCCCTGCTCCTGAAGCTCGGCGGCAAAGAACTCGGCAGCTGAATAAGTGTTGCCATTCACCAGCACTGCCATGGGCAGCTCCACACAGGCGGCGTCCGACTGGGTCACTTCCTCATGGCCCGCCTTGTCCCGGCTGATGAAAATCGGCCCCTCCGGCAGCAGAAAATCCAGCATCTCAGTCAGCTCGGTGAGATAGCCGCCCCCGTTGTTGCGCATGTCAAATACCAGGGCCTCCGCCCCCTCCTTCTGGAGCCGGGTCACTTCCTCCTTCAACCGCTCAGCACTGTGGTCAAAAAAATTGGACAGGGCGATATAGCCCACATTTCCCTCCAGCATGGTACTGTTTACCGGGTCTGTCTCCAGGCTGGCCCGGGTTACTTCCACCCTGCGGACAGCGCCGTCGGTACTCTGGACCTCCAGCACCACCGTGCTCCCTTCCTCCCCTTGGATCCGTCCAGCCCCCTCATAGCGCCCCTCTCCGGCCAGGGAAAAGCCGTCCACAGCGGTGATGATCTCTCCCGGCCGAAGGCCCGCCTGGTCTGCCGGCCCTCCCTTTGTGACCTCCACAATGTTCAGTCCCTCTTCCAGGGTATAGTCGACCGTTACCCCAATGCCCACATATTGATTGGTCCGGCGCTGGTTTTGCTGCTGGTATTCCTCCTGGGTGAGATAGTAGCTCCACCGGTCTCCCAGCCCGTCTACCATGCCCGCCAGAGCAGAATCCACCATCTCCGTCTGGGTATATTCTCCCACAAACCGGTCCTGGATCAGTCTCATCCCCTCCAGCAGGGAAAGCCCCTCTCTGCCCACCAGATGGAACAGAATGGCCATCACAACCGCTGTTGTTATGGCCATTGTTGCCGGCAGGATGAGCACAAGATGGAGGATAGAAAAGCGTTTTTTGCCCATGAAAATCATTCCTTTCCTGCAATCCATAGAAAAAGAGCGGAGGGGCTTCCCCTCCGCTCTTATGTATCTGTTTACCAGGGATGGGTCAGGTTGAGATTGGGATATTTGCGCTCCGGGTCCACCCGGGTGTAGTTGTCCCGCACTTCAAAGTGCAGGTGGTTGCCGGTGGAGCTGCCGGTGGTGCCTACATAACCGATGGTCTGCCCCTGGGAGACCATCTGGCCCTCGCTCACCGCCCGGGAACTCATATGGGCGTACAGGGTGGAATTGCCGTTGCCATGGTCGATCACCACATAATTGCCGTAAGAGTAGTGATAGGCCGAGGTGACAACCTGGCCGCTCTTGGCTGCCAGAATGGGGGTGCCGCCGCTGGCTGGAACGTCAATGCCGGTATGGCTGTGGGCCGCCCCGGTAATGGGATGGATGCGGTAGCCAAACAGGGAGCTGAGCCGGTACCAGCCGGGCAGAGGCCACAGATAGCCGGTTTCCGAGCTGATGGTGACATTGTTCTGCTTGCGCTCCTCCTCCAGCTGCTTCTGCTTTTTGGCAATCTCCGCCTGGATTTCCGCAGCGGCCTCGCTCTCCTCGTCCAGCTGGCGGTTGACCTCCTGCACATTGGCGTTGATCTGCTCCACCAGTTTCTGGGCTTCCGCCACCTTGGCCTGCTGTTCGGCCTGCTTGGCCTCCTGCTGCTCCTTGACAGCCTGCTCGTCTGCCCGGGCGCTTTCCAGCTCGGCCTGGAGCCGCTCCAGCTCCTCCCGGGTGGCAATCAGCTCTTCCATAATCTCATTGTCTCTGGCCATGACGGCGTCTACATCGGCCATCCGGTCCAGCAGGTCGGAATAGTCCTCCGCATTGAAGAGAATGGACCAGTAGGATACCGTCCCCTCTTCTTCCATGGCCCGCACCCGCTGACAGAACAGCTCATACTGCTCGGCCTCCCGGGCTTCGGCCTCTTTGCGCTCGGCCTCTTTCTGTGCGATCTCACCGTCATACCAGGCAATCTGGGCATTGATGCTCTCCAGCTCGGTATTGATGGCCGCCAGCTGCTGGGTAAGCAGCTCCCGCTGCCGCTGGGCCTCCGCCTGGTCCTCCTTGGCCTGGGCCAGCTCCTCTTTCAGCTGGGCCTGTTTTTCCTGGCTCTCTGCCTGCTGCTCCTTCAGGGCATCAATCTCGCTTTGGGTAACAGCACCGGCATTCTGGACAATCATGCCAAAAATAGGCAGCAGCATCAGCAGCGCCATGGCACAGGCCAGCACACCAACTACAATTCGCCGTCCGTCCACTTTGGATTCCTTCACATTCACATGGGTTTGTTTTTTCTTCACCTTGTTTGCCACAATAGATCTCCTTTTCACTTGAGCTGCATTTACCAATTATAAGCACGGACAAAAGAATTGTAAAGACCTGGAAAACAGCGCTCCGGGTCCACCCGCTGTCCACCCTCCCGGATTTCCAAATGGAGGTGGTTGCCCCTAGAACTGCCGGTATTGCCCACGTAGCCAATGGTCTGGCCCTGTGTGACCGTCTGGCCCTCGCTGACCGCCCGGCGGCTCATATGGGCATACAGGGTGGAATCTCCTCCGCCGTGGTCAAGCACCACATAGTTGCCGTAAGACCAGTGATAGGCCGAGGTCAGCACCTGTCCGCCCCTGGCCGCACTGATGGGCGTCCCCCCTGCCGCCGACACATCAATGCCGGTATGGCTGTGAGGAATCCCGGTAATGGGATGGATGCGGTAGCCAAAGGCAGAGGTCAGGGTCAGATTGCCTCCGGGAAGGGGCCAGCTGTAGCCGGAGCCGGTGGGGGGCAGCGTGGTGCTGGTTCCCGGCTTTTGCTGTTGCTGCTGCCGTTTCAATTCCTCCTGGCGTTTCAGCTCTTCCTGCCGCCGCTGTTCCTCCAGGGCCGCCTGTTTCCGGGCAATCTCCGCCTGAATTTCCGCCGCAGCGGCATCCTCCTGGTCCATCTGGCGGTTGACCTCTTCCACATTGGCGTTGATCTGGTCCAGCAGCTTCTGGGCCTCCGCCACCTTGGCCTGCTGCTGGGCCTGCTTGGCCTGCTGCTGCGCTCTGGCGGCCTGCTCTTCTGCCCGGGCAGTTTCCAGCTCTGCCTGAAGCCGCTCCAGCTCCTGCCGGGTGGCAATCAGCTCATTCATCACCTGGTTGTCTCGGGCCATGACAGCATCCACATCGGCCATCCGGTCCAGCAGCTCGGAATAGCTCTTTGCGTTGAACAGGATGGACCAGTAGGACACGGTCCCCTGTTCTTCCATGGACCGCACCCGCTGGCAGAAGAAGGCATACTGCTGGGCCTCCCGGGCCTCAGCCTCTTTCCGCTCCTCCTCCTTTTGGGCAATCTCGCCGTCATACCAGGCAATCTGGGCACTGATGCTGTCAATCTCGGCATTGATGGCGGCCAGCTGCTGGGTGAGCAGTTCCCGCTGCTGCCTGGCTTCCGCCTGATCCTCCTTGGCCTGGGCCAGCTTTTCCGCTAACTCGGCCTGTTTGGCCTGGCTCTCTGCCTGCTGCCGCTTCAATGCGTCAATCTCGCTCTGGGTTACAGCTCCCGCCTGCAAAGCGGCCGGAATCAGCAGGGCTGTAGCCAGCAGCAGACAGAACAGACGCTGGATGGGAACATGCAGTTTCATACCGCCTCCTTTTCCGGAACAGACAGGTGATTTACACCTGCAGGAACTTACGGATGGCCAGCAGGGCGCCCAGCACACCGATCACCAGACCGATGAGCAGGAAACTCCCCAGCACCAGCATGGCCACCGGCTGGAAGGACACCACCTTGATCAAATCGATGGAGTCGGTACCATTGATGGCCTGGCTGACCAGAGAGTAGATGCCCCACTGGAGAAAAAAGGCCACGATGCCGCCGGACAGACCCAGGATCATACCCTCAATCACAAAGGGCCAGCGGACAAAGCTGTTGGTGGCGCCGCACATTTTCATGATGGCGATCTCATCCCGCCGGTTGAAAAAGGCCAGCTTGATGGTATTGGAGATGATGAACAGGCTGACCAGCAGCAAAATGCCCACCAGAATGATGGCCACGGCGCTGGCGATGTTGCGGATGACCCCAAAGCCCTCGGCAATCTCGGGAGCGGAGTTGGTATGGGCCACCCCTTCCACCTGCTTGACCGCCGCTTCGGTCTCCGCCAGCTTGCTGATATCCTCCAGATAAATGTGGAACCGGTCCCGGTACACATCGGAGGGCAGATCCTCAAAGAGGGGATTGCCCACATAGTCCTGTTCAAACTCTGCCTGAGCCTGCTCCTTGGTGACAAATTCGGCCCTGGCCACGTTGGGTACCGCTTCAATCTCGTCCTGGAGGGCGCGGGCCTGCTCCTGGGGAATGGTCTCGTCAATGAAGGCAGAGAATTGATTGTCCTTTTCCAGATCGCTGAAATTATAGGCCGCGTTGACTGCCACCAGGGAAAAGGAACCCATGATAAGCAGACAACAGACAATCATGCACACGGCTGCAAAGGACATGAACCCGTGGGTAAAGATGCTGTGAAAGCCCTCAGAAAACAGATAGCCTAAATTATAACGTTGTCTCATGGTTGTAATACCCGCCTGTCTCGTCGCTGATGATTCTGCCGTTTTCGATGGCCACCACCCGTTTGGAAAAACGGTTGACCAGCTCCCGCTCATGGGTGACCACCAGAATGGTGGTACCCAGTTCATTGATGCGCTCCAGCAGCATCATAATCTCCAGGGAGCGCATGGGGTCCAGATTGCCGGTAGGTTCGTCGGCAATGATCATCTGGGGGTTGTTGACCAGCGCCCGGGCAATGGCCACACGCTGCTGCTCCCCGCCGGAGAGCTGGTCGGGGCGCTGCTTGCTCTTGGGCAGCAGCCCCACCAGATCCAGCACATAGGCCACACGCTTCCGGATCTCCCGGGGGGAGGCTCCCACCGCCTGCATGGCAAACTCCAGATTTTCCTGTACCGTCTTTTTTTCAATCAGGCGGAAGTCCTGAAACACCACCCCCAGGGTACGGCGCATATGGGGAACCTGACGGGGGGTGATGTTGTTGAGATTGTAGCCGTTGACCATAAGCCGTCCCCCGCTGGGGGCAATTTCGGCGGTAATTAACTTCAGGATGGTGGATTTTCCGGAGCCGGAGGGGCCTACCAGAAAGACAAACTCCCCATCATCAATGCGCATGTTGACCCCTTTCAAGGCCTTTGTCCCGTTGTCATAGGATTTTTGAATGTCAATCAGACGTATCACGCTGTGTACCTCTTCTGTAAATTTGCAGACACGCTCACAGGCCGCAGAGGACACCGGCTCCGGTATCCCCTGCGGCGGTCAGCCTGTACTCAGTTGTCAATGCCCCGGGAAATCAGATATTTTTTCACCATCAGCGCCACCTTGAAGGTAATGGCGTCGTCAAATTCCCGCAGATCCAGTCCGGTGAGCTTTTTGATCTTCTCCAGCCGGTACACCAGGGTGTTCCGGTGGACAAAGAGCTTACGGGCCGTTTCAGACACATTCAGGTTGTTTTCAAAGAACTTGTTGATGGTGAAGAGGGTCTCCTGGTCCAGGGCGTCAATGGGGTTTTTCTTGAATACCTCCTGGAGGAACATCTCGCACAGGGTGGTGGGCAGCTGATAGATCAGCCGGCCGATACCCAGGTTTTCATAGTTGATGATGCTCTTTTCGGTGTCAAACACCCGGCCCACGTCAATGGCAATGCCCGCCTCCTTGTAGGCCCGGGCCAGCTCCCGGATATGGCCCACAATGGTACCGATGCCGATAACCACCCGCAGGTGCAGCTCTTCATTGATCTTATCTTCAATCTGCTTGGCAATTTTATAGAGATCCCGGGTTTCCGCCCCTTCACTCAGCTGCTTGATCAGCGCCACATCGGTCTCACTGATGGACAGAACAAAGTCCACCTGTTTGTCTGGAAAGAGGGTATGTACCACATCAATCAGGGCCGGGTCGGTGCTCTCCACCTGGCGGATGAGAAAGACCGCCCGGGGCGCCTCCGATACGAAATGCAGCTCCTTGGCCCGTACATAGATGTCTCCCAGCAGGATGTTGTCCGAGATGATATTTTTGACAAAGGTGGCCTTGTCGTGCTTCTCCTCATAATAGGTTTTGGCCCCGTTGAGGGCCACGGTAGCCATGGAGCACACCATATGGGCCTCTCCGTCCTCGCCCTTGGCAAAAACGGCATAGTCAAACTGGGAACCCCAGCCCACCAGGGCCTTGAAGGTACGTCCCTCATACCGGACGGTGTCTCCCTCTCCCCGGTTGACCGCCTCCACAGCGCCGGGCCAGTGCTCCCCGATGCAGCTTAGCTCATTGCAGGCTACAACCGTACCCTCAGAATCAATCACGCCAATGGCCCGTTCGGTGCTGTCTTTCATCTGTAAGACAACGCTTTGGAAAATTCTGCTGGACATGGTGTCAGCCTCCTTATTGTAAGTACGCAACGCTGCCGTCCTCTCTCTGTTCCGGCAGCATACGATGCGCCCCTGTCTTCTGAAAAACAGTTTTTGGAAAGTGTGAATCTCAACGTTCTCTATTATACCGATTTATTTCGCTCTTTTCAATAGCTTTCCCAAAGTTTTTTGGTGATATTGACTAAAAACCCTCCATTCTATTCTCCGGCAACTGGCATCTGCGGTCAGCGTCCTCTGTTCCCATCCAAAAGAGCCACTTCATCTGCCGTAAGGTAACGCCATTGTCCCCGCTCCAGCACCGGGTCCAGTGTCAGCGGCCCCATGGACAGCCGCTTGAGGTAGCGCACCGGCTTCCCCCGGCAGGCCAGCATCCGCTTGATCTGGTGGTACTTCCCCTCCCGCAGCGTCACCAGAGCACAGTCAGGCTCCTCCAACAACTCCAGTCCGGCAGGCATACATACCAGGCCGTCTCCCAGGGTCATGCCCCGGGCAAAGGCCGCCACATCGCCCGCTTCCAGTCGCCCCTCCACCCGGACGAAGTACACTTTGTCCACGTGGTGACGGGGGGAGAGCAGCCGGTGGGCCAGAGGGCCGTCATTGGTGAGCAGCAACAGCCCTTCGGTATCCTTGTCCAGCCGTCCCGCCGGGAAAAGCCCCACCCGCCGGAGGTGCTCCGGCAGCAGCTCCAGTACGGTGGGCTGCCTTGGATCCTCGGTGGCAGACACCAGGCCGGCCGGCTTGTGGAGCATGAGATATACCATAGGCTCCCCGGAAACTTCCTGTCCGTCCACCGCAAATCTGGACTTGGGATCATACTTTCCGTCGGGGGCAGGGGCCACCTGCCCGTCTACCGTAACCCGTCCGGCCCGCACCAGCTCCCGTACCTCCTTCCGGGACCAGCGCCCTGTGTTTGCCAGAATTTTATCCAATCGTTCCATGGGAAATTCCTCCTTCTCTTCCTCCCCGCCGTCATACCTCCGCCGGAACATGCATAGGCTTGTAGCACCAGTATGTTGGGAAAGGGGCGTTGCGCTGTGTTCATCATCACCGCCAAGGTGCGAAAGGGTCCGCTGCTGGCTGTGGCCGCTGCCGCCACCGTGGTATGCGGGCTGCTGCTGTTCTCCTCGGGACTGGTCAACCGGGAGCAGGCGGTTTCGGGTACAGCCCTTTCCGCCTCTGTGAAAACCAATGAGGACCGGATTGCCTACCTGGAGGGCTACGGCTGGTCGGTCTCCGCCGAACCCTTCGCTGTGGAAGAGCTGATCATCCCTGAGACTTTTGACGAAAGCTATACCCAGTATGTGGAGCTGCAGGCCTCCCAGGGCTTTGATCTGACCGACTACTGCGGCAAGCGGGTCAAACGGTATACCTATGAGATCACCAACTATCCCACCGGGGAGCAGGGCATTCAGGCCGGTCTGCTGGTGTATAAACAGACTGTCATCGGCGGTGATGTCCTCTCTCCTCAGTTGGGCGGCTTTATCCACGGGCTGTCCATGCCGGGATAAAAAGCAGGGCGCTCTCCGGAGCGCCCCACCTGCAATCCTGCCCTATCCTACTTCTTTTCCCCAATGAGATGCACATTAAGGTGTCCATAGGGGATTTCGATCCCTGCCCGGTCGAAGGCCTTTTTCACCTGTTCCAGCAGGTCATAGTAGAGATCCCAATAATCCTCGGTGGCACACCATACCCGCAGGGCATATTCAATGCTGCTGTCCTTATAGGCCGACACCCGTACAAAGGGCTGGGGGGTAAACAGGGCTTTGGGATGGGCGCCGATGACCGACTGGATGACGGAAATGACAGTATCTGTATCGTCATCATAGGACGCATCAAACTTCAGATCCACCCTCCGCTGCTGTGCGGTGGTATAGTTGATAATTTTCTCGGAGGAGATCTGGCCATTGGGGACGGAAATCACCTTATTGTCAATGGTGGTCAGCTTGGTATAGGCCAGGCCCACCTCTTTCACCGTTCCGCTGACTCCGCCGGCCTCCACATAGTCCCCCGCCTTGAAGGGCTTGGATACCAGCACCTGAATGCCGCCGGCCAGGTTGGATAAGGTACCCTGAATGGCCAGGGAAACCGCCAGACCGATGACGCCCAGCACCGCCACCAGACTGGTCATAGGCACTCCCACATAGTCCAGAACAATGCAGAGCGTAATGAGCCACAGGATCACCCGCAGGGCGGCATGGATAAAGGTATGCAGGCTTTTTTCCAGCTCCAGCCGCAGAAAGGCCCGGTCTGTCACCTTCAGGATCACCTTCATCACCACCATACAGCCCACAAAGAGCAGTACAATGGTGAGGATTTTCTGTAAATTCAAGTCGCTGAAAAAGCCGGTTACGGTTTGCAGGGTTTCTTCCGCATCCTCCGGCGTCAGCGTGGTCAAATTGGTCAGCATATCGTACTCCTTTCCTGAATTCGCCCTATTGTATCATAGCTTTTTTCCCGGAACAAGTCCCATTACAGGCCCATGGAGATGTCGCTCCCTGTCCATACAAAAAAGCCAGCTTGACGGCTGGCTCTTTGACGTATATGACGATGCTTTCCCCGGGTGGCCACACCGATAAAAGAAAAGAGCCAGCTTGACGGCTGGCTCTTTAAAAAGGAGCAAATTGCTCCTCAATGTCACTAACAACGCTTTTCCCTCGGGCGGACACCCTCCTAAGCAGAAAGACCTGCCTTTAGGCAGGTCTTTCTGCTGAAAGGAG
>CALWOK010000145.1 GCA_944383125.1 uncultured Flavonifractor sp. | reverse complement strand
ACCGCCAGCCCTCCACCCCGGCCCAGGTGGTGCCACGGCTGATTTTGTGCCGGGGCATCAATTCCCGCAGCTGCCGGCGGCAATCCACCAGATCCTCCTCCACCTGAGCCAGTTCCAGACGGAGGGCCTTACCCCCCTCCTGCTCCAGCCTGGCCTGCAAAACTGCTTTCTGCTCCCGCAGCGCCCTGGCCCGGGCCTTCACCTCTGCCGCCTGGCTCATCGCTTGGTGGCGTCCACCCGGGGGGCTGTCAGTCCAACTGTGGTATATCTGCTGGTTCTGGGCCGGGTATAATACCCCTCCGACAGACTGCGCAGCTCCCGCATTTCCCGCAGCATCTGCCGCAGCAGCACAAGCTCCCGCTGTGCGGTCTGGCTGCCCTGCTTCTGACATGCCTGGCGCTCTTCTATGGCCAGACGCAGACGGACACAGGTTTCCCGGTATTGTGCCGACAGTTCTGCCAGTGTGCTCACAGTGATTCCCTCCTTTCTGTCTCCATACTCGGCCGCCGGCGGCACTCCAGTTACCCTCCTCTCCATCTCCTCATCCGACTGCCTTTCATATGGGGGTGTTATATCCAGAAAAGTGGTACGTTTGTGTACACCGAAGTGGAAAAAATTTTTTAAAACATGAAAAAATGCCTGTGCGATCCATTTCGCACAGGCATTTATGAAAAAACCGCCGCCGGTCTGTACCGGGCAGCGGACAAAAAATCTTATTGCAAATAGCACAACCCCCCGGCCATCCAACGTGACCGGGGGGCTACTTTTCGACCTGGGGTTCAATCACTATGCGCACCTCTACTTTCTACAGATTTGCCACGCCTTGGAAGCGATTGTACTGTTAGTTTCCAGGAATCACTTGTCTCCTGCAACATACTTGCCCGTGATTTCCGTCTTCAGCGAACTTCGCATCAGAGGTTTCCAGGGTTTTCTCGCTCCAATGAGTCTGTTGGGAACATGTGCTTTGCTTGAAACTTATATTTCAACACTTCCGCAGCGCTTAGGCACTTTTTGATCGAGTGTTTGGATTCAGCCCATTGGGCTCACCTCTTTCTCTTTCTGGCTTAAGTATACTAAAGGATCTTCTGTTTGTCAAGTATTTTTTGTGCTATTTCTCCAATTTTTTCTTGTGTGCAAGAGAGAGGCCCGTCACAGCGGGCCTCCTGCTATAGCGACCGGAACAGCACCAATATCAGTCCATACAAAACGCTTGCGCTGATGCCATATACCAATACCGGGCCGGCAATGGTAAAGATCCGGGCGCCCACCCCCAGCACCAGTCCCTCGCTGCGGAACTCGACCGCAGGAGAGGCTACGGCATTGGCAAATCCGGTAATGGGGACCAGGGTACCGGCTCCGGCATGTTTGGCCAGGGTATCAAACCATCCCAGACCGGTGAGCAATGCAGAAACAAAAATCAAAGTTATGGATACGGCAGTACCGCTCTCCTCCTGCCCCAGGCCCCAGCTCTGGTATAAGTCACCCAAGCCCTCACCCAGCACACAGATCAGCCCTCCCACCAGAAAGGCCAAAAGCAAATCTTTTCCCATAGGAGAGGGCCTGGCCATGCCTGACACATAGCGGCTGTATTCCTCATTGGTCATATCCATTCAAATACCCCCTTTGGAGCCAGTATGCCCCCAATTCCCCACCGCTATGCACTTGAAAAAATACTTGACTTTCTGTTGGATACAGGGTATACCCTGAATGTACCGGATGTATCACAGACGGCACGGCCATCCAAGTGGTAGGAGGTACCAGATATGCTGCGGATTGAACATGTTTCCAAGAGCTATGCCAAGGGGAAAAAAGCGGTAGATGACCTGAGTCTCCACATTGCCCCTGGTGAAATTTTTGGCTTTATCGGCCACAATGGGGCGGGTAAAACCACTACCTTGCGTGCGGTAGCAGGGATACTGGACTTTGATGAAGGCAGTATTATCATTGACGGACACAATATCCGTACCGATGTGGTAGCCGCCAAAAAATCCACTGCGTTTTTGCCGGACAATCCTGACCTGTATGACTTTCTTACCGGCATTCAGTTTCTCAACTTGATTGGGGACATTTATGAGATGGATGGGGACAGCCGTCAGAACCTGATCGGCAAATATGCCGGAGCCTTTCAGCTGACCGGCAATCTGGGCAGTCCTATCGGCAGCTATTCTCACGGCATGAAGCAAAAGCTGGCGCTGGTATCCGCCCTGATGCGCCAGCCCCGGCTGCTGCTGCTGGATGAGCCTTTTGTGGGCCTGGACCCCTCGGCTGCCCATCTGCTCAAGCAGTTCTGGGCAGAGCTGTGCCAGCAGGGCAGTTCGGTATTTTTCTCCACCCATGTATTGGAGGTGGCGGAAAAGCTGTGCCACAGGATTGCCATCATCAAACAGGGAAAGCTGGTCCGCATGGGTGTGACCGCCGAGCTGGTGGGGGATTCCACCCTGGAGAATCTCTTCCTGGAGCTGGAGGAAGAATACCATGGGTAAATTTCTTGCTCTGCTGCGGCTGAACTTTTTCTCTATGCTGGCGGCCATGCGAATGGGGCGGAAAAAACGTGCTTTCTCTGGAATGGGCGCTTTGGCTCTGGTGGCAGGATTGTCCCTGTACATCTCCGGGCTGTATAGCTTTTTACTGGCAGAGCAGCTGTCCGCCGTAGGTGCGCTGCCCCTGCTCATCACCTTGATGGCCCTGGTTTCCGTGGTAATTGGCTTTCTCTTTTCCCTCTTTGCCGCTCAGGGGGTCATCTTCGGCGCCAAAGACAACGATCTGATGCTGTCGCTGCCGGTTTCCCCCTTTCAGCTGCTGTTGGCCCGCACCCTTGCCCTGTACCTGGAAAACCTGATCTCTACCATTTTTATCCTGTTGCCTGCAGGCGTGATCTACCTGTGGTATGGCGGCTCCGGCGGATTTGGTATTTTGCCGGTGCTGCTGGTGTGTGCGCTCTTTCTCAATCTGTTGCCCACCCTGCTCTCCCTGATCGTGGGATTTTTGCTGGCCTGGCTGTCCAGCCATCTGCCCCGGAAGACCCTGGCCACCAGTCTGTTCCAGCTGGCTCTGCTGGCCCTGCTGCTCATCGGCTCCTTCTGGCTGAGCAATGCCATCAACCATGTGGGTGCCGCAGCCGTTGGAATCTCGCACTTTTTTCAGGGCTGGGGGCTTCCCTTTCTGCTGCTGACCAGAGCTGTGTGTCAGGGAAACCTGCTCCATCTGTTTGGATTGATTGGGCTTTGCCTGCTGCCTTTTTTGGGAATTGTGTGGCTGTTCGCCTGGAAATATGCCTCCATCCTCACCCGGCTGACCGCCCATCACGCCCGCTCGGACTATCGGCTGGGCAAGCTGTCCTCAGCCAGTCAAGGCCGGGCCTTGCTGCGGAAGGAGGCCCGCCGGTGGTTTGGCACCCCTATTTATATCTTTAATACCGGTGTTGGCCTGATTCTGCTGCCAATCGCCGGCATCGCCGCCCTGATCAACAGGGACTCCATACAGCGGGTTCTGGCGGCAGCCGAGTTTCTTCCGGTTACGCCGTTGCTGGCCCTTGGAATCTGTTTCTGCCTGTCCACCGTATCCATCACCGGCTCCTCCATCAGTCTGGAGGGAAAGCAGCTCTGGCTGCTCCAGTGCGCTCCCATTCCCGTTCAGACTCTGTTTATCATAAAGGCTGCCTTCCAGCTGCTGGTGTGCTTGCCCTCCCTGTTGATTGGCTGGGCCTTGCTCTCCCTCTCCTTCTCCCTGTCCGGAACAGAGAGCCTGCTGCTGTTGCTGTCCAGCCTGTTGTTTGCCCTGGCCAACGCCCCCTTTGGGCTTTGGATCAACCTGCGTTTTCCCAAGCTGGATGCGGTGAGCGATGCAGCGGTGGTCAAGCAGTCTGCCGCCGCCCTGCTGTCCACTCTTCTGCCCATGGGACTTCTGGTGGGCCTGTTTGTCCTGTGGTTTGTTCTGTGGAGCTTTTTGCAGACCCTGGGGCTGATGCTGCTGTACAGCCTGATCCTGGCACTATGGACCCTGTGTGCCGTTGTCCTGCTCTGCCGGCAAGGCCCCGCCTTATTCCAGCAGCTTTCCGAATGATGACAAATTGCTACAAAACGGGAACGGGCCTTGTACCTGTTCCCGTTTTGTCCTACAATGTGGGTAACATAATTCCAGGAGGATACCCTATGAGACGTTCTGTCCGTCTGCCCGCCCTTGGGCTGACCTTTGCCATACTGTGCACCACGTCCGCCCAGGCGCTCACACCCGATCAGGCCCGTGACCTGCTGACCCAATACTATATTGACGAGGTACCCCAGCCGGTATTGGATCAGGATACGATTGAACAGATGCTGGAGGTCCTGGGCGATCCCTACACCCAATATTTTTCCCCGGAGCAATATAACATTTTCACTTCCTCTATGGAAGATAGCCAGCTTGTGGGCGTGGGCGGTTCTTTCACGTTGGCAAAGGATGGGCTTCTGACGGTACGGATCTTTCCCGGCTCAGCTGCCGAGCAGGCCGGTCTTCAGGAGGGAGATCTCATCACCGCCGCAGACGGTCAACCCCTGGCAGGTCTCTCGCTGGACCAGGCCGGCATGGTACTGCGTGGGACAGAGGGTACCACCCTCTCCATCACCTATCTGCGGGATGGAGTATCTTCCACCGTCACCCTCACCCGAACCCCATTTCTGGTTCCTACGGCATATACCGAAATTTGGGAGGGCCGGATTGGGTATCTGGACTGTGATACCTTTGGGGCGGATACTCTGACTCATTTCTTGGAAGACCTGTCCCGCCACGATGCCACAGTCAGCGGCTGGATGGTAGATCTGCGGGACAATCCCGGCGGAGACTACAGCGCCGCCATGGGTACCATTGGCTGTTTCACCGGCCAAGATACCCGCTCCTATCTGCGGGACGGTATGGGGCAGTACGCCGCCTATGGCACCGGGGTGGACAAGCAGACCACCCACCCTCTGCTTGTACTTACCAATGCCGGTTCAGCCAGTGCCTCTGAACTGTTTGCCGCCAGCATCCGGGATACCGGTTCCGGGCTGTTGGTGGGAGAGCGCACCTATGGCAAGGGGGTAGCCCAGACAGTACTGGATCAGAACAGCTTTCCCGCCTATTTTCCTGATGGGGATGCCATGAAGATTACCACCTTCCGCTTTTACGGCCCCAGCGGCGCCACCAATGATACCATTGGTGTGATTCCCCATCTGCTGCTGGACGCCTCGCTGGCAGATGAGGTGGGTACCCTGCTGCTGGGGGAACCTCCTGCAGAGAGTAGCGCCCAGTATCTCCGTCTGGAGCTGGCCGGAGTCTGGTATCTCTCCCTGGACCAGGCCCTGACAGCAGAGTACCGGCCTGCCTTTGTGTCTCTGCTGGAGGCCCTGCCAGAGGGAGCAGTCCTCCAGCAGGGCAGTGCGGAAGGATGGGCAGCGGTTTCTCCTGCCGATCTTGCCAGGGAACTGGCACTGACGGAATACACACCCCGGGGCTTTGCTGACACGTCCTCTTCTCCTTATGAAGCTCAGATCCAACACCTGGCTGCCTATGATATGTTACGGGGTACCGGCGAAAAGAGCTATCAGCCCACCGCCCCCCTGACCCGTGCTCAGCTGTGTTCCCTGCTGGCCCAGGTCCTCAACTGCAAAACGCCCGCAGGAACCAGCACCTTTTCTGACGTCTCCATGGAAGATTGGTACGGCCCTGCCGTCCATGCGCTGGCCTCCATGGGGCTGGTCAACGGCACCGGCGGCAGTCTGTTTGAACCGGACGCCCCCATCAGCCATGAACAATTTATCACCATTATGTCCCGTCTGGCCAAACGGCTCAGCATGGCTATGGATCTCACCTGGCAGGATCGCCCGGATACAGCGGGAGATTCCTTTTCCCACTGGTCAGACTGGGCCAGGGAGGAGGCCTGGCTGCTGAGTCAGAGTCAAACCGGGCTGTTGAACAATACCGTCAATCTGCTATGGATGGCGCCGGAGCAGATCGACCCTGCCGCCGTCACCACCCGGGAGGAGGCCGCCGCCCTGACCTATTCGCTGTTGTACTGGATTGGCATTCTTCCTGAAATCTCCTGATATTGGTACAGGCCTGCTGCATCCCTTTTGCAGCAGGCCTTTTGTTATGGTTCCGGCTATCTTCACAGAATCTTTATCAATTCTCCCCCGGTTTCCCGCTGTTTTCGCATAGACTTTTTTCAACGTCTATGGTAGAATGATGTGAATTTATGGACACAATCCAATGGGAGGCATTGTATTTTGAGGACTGATGTGTTGGGCGTGGGCTTCGACAACCTGACCCTGGAGGAGGCCACCGCTGCGGGCGCTGCTCTGGTGGAGGCCGAAGGATTCCACTATGCCGTCACCCCCAATCCCGAATTTATTCTGGCCGCCCGGAAAGATTCCAGGTTTCGTGATACCTTACAGCAGGCCCATCTGGTGCTGGCAGACGGGGTGGGGGTGATCCACTCCGCCCGCATCCTGGGCCGTCCCCTGAAGGGGCGGGTACCGGGAATTGAGTTTGCCCAGGCCCTGATGGGCTGGATGGCCGCCCACGGCAAACGGCTTTTTCTGCTGGGCGCTAAGCCCGGTGTGGCAGAGCTGGCTGCCGCCAATCTGAAGAGCACCTACCCCGGCCTGATTGTATGCGGCACCCATGACGGCTATTTCAAGCAGGACGGGCCGGTGGCAGAGGAAATCCGTTCCTCTGCCGCTGATGTGGTCTTTGTCTGTCTGGGTGCGCCCAAGCAGGAATACTGGATGGTGGAGCACGGCCCCTCCACCGGCGCCAGGCTGATGGTAGGTCTGGGCGGCTCTCTGGACGTATTTGCCGGTGTGGTAGAGCGGGCGCCCAAAGGCTTTCAAAAGCTGGGTATGGAATGGCTTTACCGGCTGTACAAAGAGCCAAAGCGCATCGGGCGTATGGTCCGGCTGCCCTTGGTTCTCTGGTACGCCTTGGTGGCACGGATCCGTGGGAAATAAACCCACAGGAAAACACCCATAAGAATATCCGGGCTGCCGTGGCCCAAACCATAAAAGAATGAGGTGCATGAGGAATGGTTGCAATTTTATTGGCGCAAGGATTTGAGGAGAGCGAAGCTCTGGTTCCGGCCGATCTGCTGCGGCGTGCCGGTGTGGAGGTGGCTCTGGTTGGATTGGACAGCCTGCAGGTGACAGGCGGTCATCATATCACTGTAACCGCTGACACAACTCTGGACCAGATTACGCCCGAACAGCTGCACATGCTGGTGCTCCCCGGTGGTCTGGGGGGTGTTTCCGCCATTCAGGGCAGTACGCCTGCCCTGGCCTTGATTCAGCGCTGCTGTGACCAGGGCTGCTGGCTGGCCGCCATCTGTGCCGCTCCCACCATTCTGGCCAATCTGGGCATCCTGGACCGCCGCCATGGGGTGTGTTATCCCGGTATGGAGGAGGAAATGGGTTCTGCGGTCGTACAGAAGGGTACCCCTGTGGTGGTGGATGGTCATATCATCACCGCAGAAGCGGCCGGCTCCTCTTTCGCTTTCGGCCTTAAGCTGGTGGAGGTGCTGAAAGGTACCCAGGCTGCACTCCAGGTGAAGGATGCCGTCCACTATCACGGCTGAAAAAGCCCGGCTGCGTGCCGCTCTCACGGCCCGGCTGCACAGCCTGTCCCTCCAGGAACGGCAGACGAGTGATGACAGGCTGTTTGCCCGCTTCCTCTCCCTGCCCCAGGTCATCCGGGCCAATACCCTGCTGCTGTACTGCGGCATGGGTACCGAACCGGACACCCGCCGGCTTTTTGCCCCTCTGCGTGCCATGGGAAAGGCATTCTGCCTGCCCCGCTGTCTGCAAAAGCATCAGATGGAGGTCCGTCTGGCAGCAGAGGGATCTCCATTGGTTCCCCATCCCTATGGGATGCTGGAACCTGGTCCGGACTGTCCCCTGGTGACGGCGGCACAGATTGATCTGGTTCTGGTCCCCGGCCTGGCCTTTGACCGGCAGGGCGGACGGCTGGGACGGGGCGGCGGATATTATGACCGCTGGCTGGCAGGGTATTCAGGGATCACGGTGGCCCTTTGCCGGGATACCGTTCTTGTGGAGCGGCTGCCTGTGGAATCTCACGACTGGCCGGTAGATCTGGTCGTGACAGAAACGGGCTTGTACGGCCCGTCCCGCACCCGGCATACAGAAAGCGGGGCCTGAGCCCCGCTTTCCCTGCTACGTACCGCTCAGCAGCAGCCGTCGTTGCACCCGCAGTTGTTGTTGCAGCCGCAGTTGTTCCCGCAGCTGTTGCCGTTGCCGCAGCAGCAGCACAGCAGGATGATGATCAGAATGATCCACAGGCAGCTGTTGCCGCCAAACCCGTTGTTACCAAAGCACATTGTTGTCTCACCTCACTTGCTTGAACTGACCCATACTATGCCCGGGAGCAAGGGCTGGTTCCAGCTGTGCGCTGGTTTTTGTTAGGAGTTGAACCGATGTCTCAAGAAGATTACCGCAATGACGGCTACAGTCAGAGCCGTCCCCGCAGCAGTCAGCCTGGAAAGCGGCTGGCTTCCTCGGGCAAGGGATCGGGGGAGCCAGCCCCATCCAAGTCCCGTCCCCGCAAAAAGCGCAAACGTCTGGGTGCCTGGGGGGTTCTGATCTATGTTGTGTGTGTGCTGGGCGCCTCCGCTCTGCTGGCCGGCGTCAGCTGGACCTGGGCCAACGATATCCTGGCCCTCAACAAGCCTCCCATCACTGCCGTGGTGGAAATTGAAGAGGGAGATACGGTGGATCAGGTGGCAGACAAGCTGGCAGAAAGCGGCCTGATCGAATACAAGTTTGTCTTTCAGCTGTTCTGTGCCTTCACCAATGTGTCGGGCAAGGCCGGCGAGGATGACGCCAAAATCACCCCTGGCAGCTATGAGCTGAATACCGACATGGATTACCGGGCCTTGATTTCCAGCATGGGTTCCAGTTCTGCCAACCGGCTTACCACCACCGTTACCATTCCCGAGGGTACCACCGAAAAACAGATCTTTGAGATGCTGGAGCAGGCCGGTGTGTGCAGCGTGGAAGATCTGACCGAAACGGCTGCCAATTACGACTTCAAATTCTCCTTCCTCCAGGGCGTGCTTCCGCTGGGCGACGCCAAACGGCTGGAGGGCTATCTCTTCCCCGATACCTATGAATTTTATATGGGGGAGAACCCGGTCAGCGTGCTCAACAAAATGATCCTTCGCTTTGACGAGATCTTTACCGACCAGATGCGCCAGGCTATGGCTGACAAGGGTATGACGGTCAACGACGCCATTATCATTGCCTCCATGATTGAGAAGGAGACGGACGGCAGCGATCAGAGCAAGATTTCCTCGGTCATTTACAATCGTCTGTTCAAACCCACCAGTGAAACCGCAGGCTATCTGAACATTGACGCCACCATTTTGTATGCCACCGGTGGTACCGTGGTCAATACCCAGGCCAACACCCCCTATAACACCTATACCCACACCGGCCTGCCCCCCACCGCCATCTGCTGTCCCGGCGTGGACGCACTGAAGGCGGCTGTCTCTCCTGAGTCTACCAAGTATTATTTCTATGCGCTGGGGGATGACGGGGTACACCACTTCTTCCGGACCAGCAGAGAGCATCAGACCTTTATCCAGAGTCAGGAGCTGTACCAGAATGCATCATAAGATTGAATTGCTTGCACCTGCCGGGGATATGGAGCGGCTGCGCATGTCCCTGGCTTACGGAGCCGATGCTGTCTATCTGGCCGGGAACGATTTCGGCATGCGTGCCTTTGCGGGCAATTTTACCCCTGAGGAAATGGGGCAGGCCGTGGCACTGTGTCACAGCCGTGGGGTAGCCATCCATGTTACCTGCAACACCATGCCCCGGAATGACGAAATCGCCCGGCTGCCTGAGTGGCTGGAATACCTGCAGGAGCTGGGAGTCGATGCCGCCATTGTAGCCGACGTGGGGGTTCTCTCTCTGTTAAAGCGCCACGCCCCCAAGGTAAAAGCCCATATCTCCACCCAGGCCAGCATTTCCAACTATCAGGCCGCCCGGGCCTGGTATGATCTGGGGGCCAGCCGGGTAATCCTGGCCAGGGAACTTTCTCTGGAGGAAATCAGGGAAATCCGGGCCAAGGTCCCCAAGGAACTGGAGATGGAAGCCTTTGTCCATGGGGCCATGTGCGTCAGCTACTCCGGCCGGTGTCTCCTGTCCAACTATATGACCGGGCGGGATGCCAACCGGGGTGCCTGTGCCCAGCCCTGCCGCTACAAATATGCCTTGGTGGAGGAAAAACGCCCCGGCGAATACTTCCCGATTGGGGAGGATGAGGGCGGCGCATTTATCATGAACTCAAAAGATATGTGTATGATTGACCATATCCCAGAGCTGATGGAAGCCGGACTGAACTCCCTGAAAATTGAGGGACGGGCCAAGAGCGCCTATTATGCCGCCGTTGTCACCTCCGCCTACCGCCATGCCATTGATGCCGCTCTGGCAGGTCAGCCCCTGGCCCAGGTCTGGCGGGATGAGGTGGACAAGGTAAGCCACCGGCACTATTCCACCGGTTTTTACTTCGGTCAGCCCGGTCAATATACCGCGGATGCCCGCTATATCCGGGACTGGCAGGTGGTAGCGGTGGTAGAATCCTGTGATCGCAACGGCAAGGCCCTGTGCTCCCTGCGCAACAAATTCTCTGTGGGGGATGCGCTGGAGCTGATCGGCCCCGGTCTGGAGCCCGTCTCTGTCACCGTTCCCTGGATGGAGGATACCGACGGTCTCCCGCTTCAGGAGCCGAAAACACCCCAGATGAAGTTTTATATGAATCTTCCTGTCCAGGCCCCTCCCCTCTCTTTGCTGCGGGCCTGTCGGGAACATTCCTAGTGTACAGACGCAAGCACCCCATTTGTGAGACAGGACCTTTTGCTGTCTCACAAATGGGGTGCGCTTTGTTATGATCTGCTCCAGAATGGTTTAATCCAGCTGGCCCAGCAGATGGACCATTTCAATGGCAGACAGGGCGCAGTCATAGCCCTTGTTGCCTGCTTTGGTACCGGCACGCTCAATGGCCTGCTCAATGGTGTCGGTGGTCAGTACCCCGAAGAGCACCGGCTTGCCGGTCTGCATAGAGGCCTGGGCCACCCCCTTGGACACCTCGGCACATACATAGTCGTAGTGGGAGGTGGAGCCCCGGATGACCGCCCCCAGGCAGATGACGGCGTCATACTTGTTGCTCTGGGCCAGCCGGAGGGCTGTCACAGGAATTTCAAAGGCCCCGGGTACCCATGCCACGTCGATGTTTTCGCCGGGAATCCCGTGGCGTACCAGACCGTCCTCTGCCCCTGCCAGCAGCTTGCCTGTGATAAACTCGTTGAACCGGGACGCCACAATGGCAATGTGGAGCTGCTCATTGCCTACCAGCTTGCCTTCCAGAATATTCATATTAAATCCTCCTTATATTTTGTCGGCTACCTGCTCCAGCAGGTGGCCCATTTTTTCCTTTTTGGTCCATAAATAAAAATGGTCATGTGCCTGGGGTGCAACTTCAATGGGAACCCGCTGGGCCAGTTCCAGCCCAAAGCCGGACAAGCCGTAAATTTTATCCGGATTGTTGGTGAGCAGCCGTAGCTGCCTCACCCCCAGATCCCGCAGAATTTGAGCGCCAATCCAATACTCCCGCAGATCGGGGGCAAAGCCAAGTTTAAGGTTGGCCTCTACGGTATCGTAGCCTTGCTCCTGAAGGGTATAGGTTTTCAGTTTATTGATCAGGCCAATCCCCCGGCCCTCCTGTCGCATGTAGAGCACCACGCCCCGGCCCTCCTGCTCAATCCGCTCCATGGCAGCAGCCAGCTGCTGGCCGCAGTCGCACCGCTGGGAACCGAATACATCCCCGGTCAGACACTCGGAGTGTACCCGGCACAGCACCCCCATGCCGTCCCCGATCTCTCCTTTGACCAGAGCCACATGGCTCTCACCGGTGAGGTCATTGGTATAGCCATAAATGGTAAAATCGCCATATCGGGTGGGCATTTTGGCGGTTGCTTCCCGCACCACATGCTTGTCATGGAGACGGCAGTAGTCCTGTAACTCTTTGATTGTAACCACCTTGATACCCCATTGACGGGCATGTTCCAATAGCTCCGTGGTGCGCATCATGGTGCCGTCCTCCCGCATGATCTCGCAGCACAGGCCGCACTCGGTCAGCCCCGCATGGCGGCACAGGTCCACGGTGGCTTCGGTATGGCCGTTGCGGGCCAGTACCCCTCCACGCTTGGCCACCAGAGGAAAGACATGCCCGGGCCGGCGGAATTCCTCCGGTCTGGCGTCGGGAGCGGCGCACCGGCGGCAGGTCAGTCCCCGCTCCTCAGCAGAAATGCCGGTGGTGGTATCCACATGGTCAATGGATACAGTAAAGGCGGTCTGGTGGTTGTCGGTATTGACCTTTACCATCTGCTCCAGCCCCAGACGGGCGGCAACGGTCTCTGACATGGGGGTGCAGATCAGTCCCTTGGCGTACTTGGCCATAAAGTTGACGTTTTCTGTAGTGGCAAACTGGGCGGCACAGATCAGATCCCCTTCGTTTTCCCGGTCCGGGTCATCAATACACATGATCAAGTGTCCTGCTCTCAATTCTTCCAGGGCTTCTTCAATGGCGGCGAATTCCATGTTGTATGCTCCTTTAATATCCGTATTGTTCTAAAAACGCTCTGGTAATGCCGGAGGATCTGGGTTTTGCTCCCTCCAGCAAACGGGCAACATATTTGCCCAAAATATCGGTTTCCAGATTGACAGGCTCTCCAATCTTCCGGTTCAGCAGGGTAGTCTCCCCACCGGTATGGGGAATGATGGACACCGAAAAGCTCACATCTGTAAGCGCAGCTACCG
>CALWOK010000144.1 GCA_944383125.1 uncultured Flavonifractor sp. | reverse complement strand
ACCCCCGATTTTTCCAGATATGCCGTTGCAGTCCCCTCCCCCGGCGCTGTGGAGACCGAAGATGTGGCAGAGCTGTCCCGCTATATCCGGGACCTGGTCAAGCTCAACGGAAAGGCCAGAAACTTTCGCATCTTCTCCCCCGACGAGACCACCAGCCACAAGCCCTGGGCCACCCTGGAGGTAAGCCACCGCCGGTGGGGCGCCCAGCTGCTGTCCTCTGACCAGGGGCTGTCCTCCACCGGCCGCATCATGGACGGAATGCTGTCCGAGCATATGTGCCAGGGCTGGCTGGAGGGCTATCTGCTCACCGGCCGGCACGGTTTTCTCAACAGCTATGAGGCCTTCATCCGGATTGTGGACTCTATGGTATCCCAGCACGCCAAATGGCTCAAGGTGGCGGGGCAGCTGCCCTGGCGGCAGGACATTGCCTCCCTCAACTATGTGCTGGCCTCCAATGTGTGGCAGCAGGATCAGAACGGGTTTACCCACCAGGACCCGGGCTTTCTGGACCATGTGGCCAACAAAAAGGCCGACGTGGTGCGGCTCTATCTGCCCCCGGATGCCAACTGCCTGCTGAGTGTCTTTGACCACTGCATCAAAAGCCGCAACTATATCAACTTAATGGTCACATCCAAGCACCCCCGGCCCCAGTGGCTTACCATGGATCAGGCCATCAAGCACTGCACCCATGGCATCGGCATCTGGCAGTGGGCCTCCAACGACCAGGGGTCTGAGCCTGACGCCGTGCTGGCCTGCTGTGGGGAGACTCCTACCCTGGAAACCCTGGCTGCCGTCACCATCCTGCGGCGCTACCTGCCCGAGCTGAAGGTGCGGGTGGTGAATGTAGTGGACCTGATGAAGCTGCAGCCCCACACCGAGCACCCCCACGGCCTCACCGATGAGGACTATGACGTCCTCTTTACCCGGGACAAGCCCATTATCTTTGCCTTTCACGGCTATGCCTCCCTGGTCCATGAGCTGACCTACCGCCGGCATAACAAAAACCTCCATGTGCGGGGGTATAAGGAGGAGGGTACCATTACCACCCCCTTTGATATGCGGGTACAAAACAGCATTGACCGGTTTGATCTGGTCATCGACACCGTAAAGCGCCTGCCCCAGCTGGGTAACCGGGGGGCCTTCCTCATCCAGCTGATGCATGACAAGCTGGTGGAGCACAAACAATATATTACCGCATACGGACAGGACATGCCGGAAATCCGGGACTGGATGTGGAACGACGGGGCAGGCATTTAGACGCTCCCCTTTCCCCCGATTGCGGTCATACGGAAGAGGAGCATTGCTATGCACATCTACGAATCTTCGGAAAACTATCTGGAGGCCATTCTCAGCCTGCGGGAGCAGCATGGTATGGTGCGCTCCATCGATATTGCCAACCAGCTCCATTTCTCCAAGCCCAGCGTCAGCGTAGCCATGAAAAAGCTGCGGGAGAACGGGTATATTGAAATGGACAAGGACGGCTTTATCTCCCTGCTTCCCGCCGGGGAGGAAATCGCCCGCCGGATCTATGAGCGGCACACCCTGCTCACTCAGTTTTTTATCCGCCTGGGGGTCAGCCCCGAGGTGGCCGCCGCCGACGCCTGCAAGGTGGAGCACGACCTGAGCGAGGAAACCTTCCAGAAAATCAAGGCCCACGCCCTGGGCCGCTCTTCCGGTCAGGGGCCGGAGGGATAACTGGGGGTTTACAAAGCCCCCCTTCTGTGATATGATGACAGCGCTTCATCGGAGGGCAAATAACGAGCAAATGTTATGAGCCGGATAAGATGGCGGGTGAAAGTCCCGTTTCTTATCCGGCTCTTTTTTTAGGAGGAAATGCCATGCAATCACATCAGCTCACCCAGGGCAGCATTTTAAAAAGCCTGATCTCCTTTGCCGTTCCTGTTCTGCTGGCCCTGTTCCTGCAGGCTATGTATGGCGCTGCCGACCTGATCATCGTGGGCCAGTTTGCCGGTACCGGCGAACAGTCGGGGGTAGCCACCGGCAGCCAGCTGTTCAATATGATAACCATGGTTATTACCGGCCTAACCATGGGGGTCACCGTCTTTGTGGGCAACGCCATTGGCGCCGGACACAGCCAGAGGGCCAGTCAGGGCATCGGCACCGGCATCATCCTTTTTGCTCTGGTGGCGGTGGGGGTCACAGCGGTGGTGGTCCCGTGCAGCAGCCTGCTGGCAGAGCTGATGCACGCCCCTGCGGAGGCCTTTGCCCAGACCAGCGCCTACATCCGGATTTGCGGCATAGGCTCCCTGTTCATTGTGGCCTATAACGTCATTGGGGCCATTTTTCGGGGGATAGGTGATTCCAAAACCCCGCTGCTTACGGTGGCCATCGCCTGTGTCATCAACATTGTGGGGGATCTGGTGCTGGTGGCCGGCTTTGGCATGGGAGCCGCCGGAGCTGCCATTGCTACCGTAGCCGCTCAAGCGATAAGTGTGGTGTGTTCCCTGTACTTGATCCGCAAAAAAGACCTTCCCTTCTCCTTCTCCCGGGCCATGCTCAAGCTGGACGGCACCTGTGTCCGGGGGATTCTGATGGTGGGTACCCCCATTGCCCTCCAGGAACTGCTGGTGCAGTTCTCCTTCCTCTTTATCCAGGTGCTGGTCAACCGCATGGGGGTCACGGAGTCTGCTGCCGTGGGGGTGGCGGAAAAGGTATGCGTCTTTCTCATGCTGGTATCCTCCGCCTATATGCAGTCCATCTCCGCCTTTGTGGCCCAGAATAACGGCGCCGGACTGGAGGAGCGCTCCCGGAAGGCCCTTTTTTACGGCATCCGGACGGCATTGGCAGCCGGTCTGGTGATGGGTACCACGGCCTTGTTCGGCGGCTCTCTGCTGGCGGCCATCTTCTCCCGGGAGCCGGCGGTCATCGCCGCCGCCCACGACTACCTGAAGGCCTACGGCATCGACTGCATCCTCACCGCCATCCTGTTTTGCTTCATCGGCTATTTCAACGGCTGCGGCAAAACCCTGTTTGTGATGCTTCAGGGGGTTGTGGGGGCCTTTTGTGTGCGTATCCCTGCGGTCTACCTGATGAGTCACATGGAAGGGGCCACCCTTTTTCACATCGGGTTGGGTACGCCCATCTCCTCCGTGGTGCAGATTGTACTGTGCATCCTGGCCTATCAATGCTACCGGCGCCAGAGCAGCAGGTGCTGAATCACCAGATGGGAGCGGTCAAATTGACCGCTCCCATCTGGTTTACCGGGCGGCGTCTGACGGCACATGCAAGGCCCGCATGGCATTGAGAATGGCAAGCACTGCCACACCCACATCGGCAAAGACCGCCGCCCACATGCTGGCGCTGCCCAGTGCACCCAGTACCAGCACAATGCCCTTCACACCCAGAGCAAAGCAGATATTTTGCCGGACAATGCGGGCGGTTTTGCGGGCAATCCCCACGGCTACCCCGATTTTGGCGGGCTGATCATCCATCAGCACCACGTCAGCCGCCTCAATGGCGGCATCTGAGCCAAGCACTCCCATGGCAATGCCGATATCCGCCCGGGTGAGGACAGGGGCGTCGTTGATGCCGTCCCCCACAAACACCACCTTCCCTTTGGCGCTTTTCCGGGCCAGCAGTTCTTCCGTCAGCGCCACTTTATCCGCCGGCAGCAGCTGGGCATGGTATTCGTCCACCAGCAGCTGACGGGCCGTGGCAGCGGCCGCCTCCTCACTGTCCCCGGTGAGCATGACCACCCGCTGAATCCCCAGCTTTTTCAGCTGTGCAATGGCTTCTCCGGCATCGGGCTTGAGCTGATCGGAAATCACAATATATCCGGCATAGCGGCCCTCTGCCGTGACATAAACCAGGGTACCGGGCAGCGTACAGGGAGGTACGGTTACATTCTGCTCCTCCATCAGGCGGCGGTTGCCCACGCACACCTTCCGCCCGTCTACCAGGGCGCACACGCCATGACCGGCCAGCTCCTGCACCTGTTCCACCCGGCCGGGGTCCAGCGGCCTGGGACAGGCCGCCTGCAGGGAGTGGGCAATGGGGTGGTTGGACCACTGCTCTGCCAGCGCAGCCATTTCCAGCAGCGCTTCCGGAGTCAGGTGCTCCCCTGCGGGGTGGACGGCGGCAACAGCGAAGGTACCCCGGGTCAGGGTACCCGTCTTGTCAAAAACCACCGTCTCAGCATGGGCCAGGGCCTCCAGGTCATTGCCCCCCTTGACCAGAATGCCGCACCGCCCTGCCCCGCCGATGCCTCCAAAAAAGCTGAGGGGAACCGAAATGACCAGGGCGCAGGGGCAGGAGATCACCAGGAAGATGAGGGCTCGGTGGAGCCAGTCGCTCCACAAAGTGCCGGCCAGAAATCCGGGCAGAGCCTCCCCCGGCAGCAGCGCCAGCAGCAGGGCGGGTACCGCAAAGAGGGCCGCTGCCGCCGCCACCACGCAGGGGGTATAGTATCGGGCAAAGCGGGTGATGAACCGCTCGGAGCGGGATTTTTTCTCACTGGCATGTTCCACCAGATCCAGGATGCGGGCCACGGTGGACTCCTCATAGGGCCTGGTCACCTTCAGCCGCAGCAATCCGGTCTGGTTGATGCAGCCGCTGAGGACGCTGTCCCCAACCGCCGCCCGCCGCGGGGCCGATTCGCCGGTCAGGGCAGCGGTATCCAGGGTGGATGCTCCCTCCACCACAATGCCGTCCAGCGGCACCCGCTCCCCCGGTTTGACCACAATACAGGCCCCAACCGGCACCTCTTCCGGGTCTGTCTGGTGCCACTCCCCTTCGGATACCTCTACATTGGCCCACTCAGGGCGGATGTCCATCAGGGCTGCAATGGAACGGCGGGATTTGCCTACGGCATAGCTCTGGAACAGCTCCCCCACCTGGTAAAAGAGCATCACAAAGACTGCCTCGGCATATTCGCCGGTAAACAAGGCCCCGATGGTGGCCAAGGCCATCAAAAAATGCTCGTCAAATACCTGTCCCCTCAGAATATTGCCCAGCGCACCCCACAGCACATCCCAGCCGATCACGGCATAGGGGACCAGATAGTACAGCAGGGAAAACGGCTGCTGGGGCAGCAGCCTTGCCAGAATCAGCAGCAGGGCGGACAGTACAATGCGCCACAGGGTATGCTTCTGTCTGCCGGTCAGGGTACCCATGATACCGCCCTCCTTTCAGCGCTTCACGGTGCAGTGGGGCTCTATCTTCCGGCAGATGGCCTCCACCTGGTCCATAATGGCATCAAACTGGCTTTCATCGGCGTCAATGGTCAGCTTTTGGGTCATAAAGCTCATGGTGGCGCTGTGTACCCCTTCCAGTTTGCAGATGGCGGCCTCCATCTTGGCGGCACAGTTGGCACACTCCAGGTCTTTCATTTGAAACCGCTTTTTCATGTGTTCTCCTCCCTCACTCATTCACATGGTCCAGGCCCTGGTTGATGATGGTCTTCACATGGTCGTCCGCCAGGGCATAAAAGACGGTCTTTCCCTCCCGGCGGGCCTTCACCAGACGCATACTTTTCAGCAGCCGCAGCTGATGGGAGATGGCCGACTGGGTCATGCCCAGCAGGGTGGCAATATCGCATACGCACATCTCAGAGGCAAAGAGCACATACAGAATGCGCATTCTGGTGGAGTCCCCAAATACATGGAACAGCTCTGTCAGATGGTACAGTGTGTCCTCATCCGGCATGTTGCGGCGCACCTGCTCTACAACTTCCGGGTGGACCGTCACCCGTTCACAGCATTCAACCGGTGTGTTGTCTGTCATATTATCACCTGCTCATATGAATATTTGTTCATATGTTATGATAGTCCTTCTCATCCCTTTTGTCAAGTCCCTGCGCCCTCTTTTTCTTCATATGTGCAGAGCGCACAGACCAAGGGATTACCTCCCCCCGTCTGTGCGCTCTGTTTTCACCAGAATCTGCAATTCGGTGACGTATTCCTCCACCCGGTTGGTGTCGTGGGCATCAATGCGGTACAGTTCCAGAGGGGGACCGGCGGGCGTTTTGCCCTCCTGCCGGATCCATTGGTACAACAGAGCCAGATGCTCTCCAAGGGCCTCATAGGGACCCCGGTAGTACAGCCGGGCATACTCCCCCGCCGGAAGGGCATCGTCGCAGGGCAGGCCGGGCCTGGTGAGGAAAAATACCCGGGAAAAGTGGTTGTATATCCCCTGTTTCAGGCTGTTTTCGTCCACCGCCGCTCCCATGCACTGGCTGCCCAGCATCTGAATATAGTCCTGGTGCTGCTGGGCCAGGCGTTTGAGCTGGAAGTCAATCTCCTTTTCCAGAAAAAAATCCTGCTCCAGAAACACATAGGGCCGTTCCTCTTCCCATACCCACTGGGGGCGCAGCTCTGCCACCTGCCGGTAGTGCTCCAGCCGCCGCCGCCGCTCCTCCGCCTCCCGGCGGGCCTCCTCCAGCGCCTCGATCCGGCAGGTCAGCAGCCCCGCCTCCCGCTCCAGCAGGTCTATGGTCTCCCCCACCGACCGCCGCTCCAGATAGGTGCGGATGGCCTGGGTGGGTAAGTCCAGCTGCCGCAGCGCCCGGATGATGTTCAGGGTACAGACGTCCTGAATGCCATACCGCCGGTAGCGGTTTTCCCCCCGCACCGGATGGAGCAGCCCCTTTTCCTCATAATAGCGCAGGGTATCGGGACAAAGCTCAAACAGCTTTGCCAACTCGTGAATCTGATAATATTCTTTCAACTTTTTTGCCTCCCGCCCTTGACTCTCGTATGGTTCCAGGGTTTATCCTATCTGATGTAAGGAGGTTTTACCCGTGAAGCTGGTATCCAAATTTTTTAAGTTCACCGTTCCGTCCATCATATCCATGTGGATTTTCTCCCTGTACACCATTGTGGACGGCATCTTTGTGGCCCACGGCGTGGGCAGCCACGCCCTGGGGGCGGTCAATCTGTCCATGCCCTTTGTGTCCCTCATTTTTACCATCGGGATTCTGCTGGCCACCGGCACGTCCACCGTTCTCTCCCTGGCCCTGGGCAAGGGAGAGGTAGACAAGGCCCGCAATTACTTCAATCAGAATCTGGTGGTAGTCATTGTCCTCTCTCTGGCCCTCACCGCAGGGGTGTTGCTCAATCTGGACGGGGTGGCCCGTTTTCTGGGGGCAACAGGGGATTTGCTCCCGCTGGTCAAGGAATATGTGGCCATCATTGCCTGCTTTTCTGTCTTTTTCACCGTATCCTACAACCTGGAGGTCCAGGTCAAGGCGGACGGCGCCCCCCATATCAGCACCATCGGCGTGCTGTCCTGCGCCATTATGAACATACTGCTGGACTATATCTTCGTCATGCACTTCCACTGGGGGGTGTGGGGCGCTGCGCTGGCCACCGGTCTGGCCCAGGTCACTTCCACCGTGATCTTTGCCGCCTACTTCATCCGGCATCCCGAGCCCCTGCGGTTTGGCCGGTTCCGGCCTGATTTCGGCGTATACCGCCGGATCATCCCCCTGGGGACCGCCGACGGACTGGGAGAGTTTTCCAACGGGGTGGTGATCTTTCTCTTTAACAACACCATTTTACAGGTGGTGGGAGAGCACGCCCTGGCGTCCTACACCATCATCAGCTACATCAACACCCTGGTTCTCATGACCATGATCGGCACCGCCCACGGGGTACAGCCCTTGTCCAGCTTCCATCTGGGGGCGGGCCAGCGGCCGGTGTGCCACAAGTTCCTGTCTTACGGCGTCTGGCTGGCGGCAGGCGCCGGGGTGCTCTTCTTCCTGCTGTGTCAGCTGCTGGCACAGCCCATTGTCGGGCTTTTCCTGGGGGCAGATGATCCGCTGTTCGGATATACCACCCACGCTCTGCGGCTTTATGCCTGGTCGTTCCTGCTGATGGGGTTCAATGTGGTGGTGTCCGGCTTCTTCACCGCCATGGAGCATCCCTTCTCCGCCCTTACCATCTCCTTCGGACGGGGCCTGGTGCTGCTGGCCGGCTGTCTGATGGCCCTCTCCCGCTGGTTTGGAGATACGGGCATCTGGCTCTCCCCTCTGGTCTCTGAGGGGCTGTGCCTGCTGGTCACCCTGAGCTTCCTGCTGCTCTACTTCCATAAAATACGCCCCGGTATCCAACCGGCCAAAAACGGCGCATGAGTATCATGCGCCGTTTTTTCAGGCATGGAGCAGATATTGCTCTACCGCCATGCCCACACCACCTGCCCGGTTGGTTCCGGTCTGGTATCGTGCCGCCGCCTTGGCCTCCTCCGTACCATTCTCCATGGCAAAAGACCAGCAGGCCCACCGGAGCAGCTCCAGGTCATTGCCTGCATCCCCGAAGGCCATCACCTGCTCCGGGCCAATCCCCAGCCCGGCGCACAGGGCCTGCACTGCCGCCCCCTTGTTGACCCCCTGGGCGGTCAGCTCCAGATTGCCTGCAAAGGAGCTGGTAACAGCCAGAGGGCCAAGCTCCTCCGCCACCTGGAGCAGCGCACAGCGGTGCTGGTCCGGCAGGCGGAAAATATGGATTTTTTCCACGTCCTTCCCGTCCAGCGCCCCGTTGAGATCGGAGGGGAAATGGGAGCAGGTGCGCAGAACCTGGGCAAATTCCGGGGAGAGACAGCTCTCTGTCACCAGGTCCAGCCGTTCCCGCTGAATGTAATTTTCTCCCTCACAGTACACCTCAAAGGGGACCTCCCACTCCAGCAGCAGGGAAATTACCTTCCGGCGCACCTGCTGCTCCATGGGGCGGCGGTAGATCCAGCGGTTTGCAGCCACATCCAGCACCCCGGCCCCATTGGACAGCACCCCATAGCGTGTCACCTTCAGCTGCTCATGTACCCCTTGCAGCAGCGACCAGGCCCGGCCGCTGGCAATGGCCACCGCCACACCCCGCCGGGCGGCCTCCTGCAAGGCGTCAATATTCCGCTTGGGTATTGTGGCATGGTCATCGTCCAGCAGAGTGCCGTCCATATCCAGGCAAATCAGTCGTATGTCATTCATGATGGTTCTCCGTTTCTGTTCAGATTGCGATATGCCCAGTATACAGGAGGCGTGTGGTTCTTGCAACCATGCCCCTGTAAAATCCGTAATCTGCCCCACAAAAAAAGAGTGCGCCCGCAGGCGCACTCTTTGAAAGGCTTACTTGCTGTGTTTCTTCACCAGATAGTCGTGCATGGCGGCGGCGGCCTTCTTGCCGGCGCCCATAGCCAGAATGACGGTGGCGGCGCCGGTCACGGCGTCACCGCCGGCGTACACACCCTCACGGGTGGTAGCCATGGTCTCTTCGTCGGCCACCAGACAGCCCTTCTTGTTGGTGTCCAGTCCGGGGGTGGTGGAGCGGATCAGGGGGTTGGGGCTGGTGCCCAGGCTCATAATCACGGCATCCACTTCCAGCTCAAACTCGCTGCCGGGTACCTCAATGGGACGGCGGCGGCCGCTGGCGTCAGGCTCGCCCAGCTCCATCTTGATGCACTCCATGGCACGGACGCAGCCCTTGTCGTCACCCAGAATCTTGACGGGGTTGTTCAGGAAGAGGAACTCAATGCCCTCCTCCTTGGCGTGGTGGATCTCCTCCCGGCGGGCAGGCATCTCCTCCTCGCTGCGGCGGTACACCACATAGACGTGCTCGGCGCCCATCCGCATGGCACAGCGGGCAGCGTCCATAGCCACGTTGCCGCCGCCCACGATGGCGGCCTTCTTGATCTTCTTGATGGGGGTGTCGTAGTTGTCCAGATAGGCCTTCATCAGGTTGATGCGGGTCAGGTATTCGTTGGCGGAGTACACACCGGCCAGAGTCTCACCCTCGATGCCCATGAACATGGGCAGACCGGCGCCGGAGCCTACGAACACAGCCTCATAACCGGCCTCAAACATCTCGTCGATGGTGTAGGTCTTGCCCACCACCATGTCGGTCTCCAGATCCACGCCCATAGCGGTGAGCTTCTCCACCTCGTTGGCAACGATGGCCTTGGGCAGACGGAACTCGGGGATGCCGTATACCAGCACGCCGCCGGCAGTATGGAAGGCCTCGAACATGGTCACTTCATAGCCCTGCTTGGCCAGGTCGCTGGCACAGGTCAGGCTGGCAGGGCCGGAGCCAACCACAGCCACCTTGATGCCGTTGGTCTGGGGCTTGGCGGGCATCTCGTTGATGTTCTGCCGGTACCAGTCAGCCACAAAGCGCTCCAGACGGCCGATGGCCACAGGCTCGCCCTTGATGCCCCGGACGCAGTACTTCTCGCACTGGCTCTCCTGAGGACAGACACGGCCGCTGACGCCGGGCAGGGCGTTGGTGTCGGAGATAATCTCATAGGCGGCCTTGAAATCGCCCTCAGCCACCTTGGCAATGAACTCGGGGATGTGGATGTTTACCGGGCAGCCGGAGACGCAGGGCTTGTGCTTGCAGTTGAGGCAGCGGGTGGCCTCTTCCATGGCCTGCTCCTTGGTGTAGCCCAGGCAGACCTCCTCAAAATTACGGCTGCGGATCTTGGCGTCCTGCTCGGGGACAGGCACTTTGGTCAAACTCATGTTAGGCATGTTCTATGTATCTCCCTCTCAATGAATCATATCGTGGGCCAGCTGCTCCATCCGGCAGGCGTGGCGCTCTTTCTCTTCCGCCTCTTCGCTGCGGTAGACGGTGTTGCGGCTCATCAGCTCGTCAAAATCCACTTCATGGCCGTCAAAGTCGGGGCCGTCCACGCAGGCAAACTTCATCTTGCCCCCCACAGTCACCCGGCAGCCGCCGCACATGCCGGTGCCGTCGATCATAATGGGGTTGAGGGAGACGATGGTCTTGATGCCGTAAGGCTCGGTGGTCTTGGCCACAAACTTCATCATAATGATGGGGCCGATGGCAATGACAGCGTCATACTGGTTGCCGGCGTCAATCAGGCTCTTGAGCTTGTCAGTGACAAAGCCCTTCTCACCGTAGGAACCATCATCGGTGGTGAGGTAGAGGTTGTCACAGGCAGCCTTGAACTCCTGCTCCAGAATGACGATATCCTTGGAGCGGAATCCGGCGATCACGTCCACCTGGACTCCCTGGGCATGGAGGCTCTTGGCCTGGGGATAGGCAATGGCGCAGCCCACGCCGCCGCCCACCACGCAGACACGCTTGGTACCCTCGGGCAGCTCGGTGGCCAGGCCCAGGGGACCCACAAAGTCCCGGATACAGTCGCCTTCGTTCAGATCACCCAGCAGCTGGGTGGTCAGGCCAACCTTCTGGAAGATGATGGTGACCGTACCCTTCTCCCGGTCGTAGTCGGCAATGGTCAGAGGAATGCGCTCCCCCTGTTCATCCACCCGCAGGATGATGAACTGACCGGCCTGGGCCTTTTTGGCAATGAGAGGGGCCTCCACTTCCAGCAGCGTTACGCTGGGGTTGAGAACCTTTTTCCGAACAATTTTTACCATGTACTTCAACCTCGCCTTTTTTGCTTCCATCCCCACAGGGGGAAGCTCTTTTTCCTTCTGTCTCATTTTCTCTCTCTGAAAAACACCCGGGAAGCAAGCATTTTCCATATCAGCAAAACGATATCAGCTTTTGTCCCGTTTGTCAAGCCGGAAACCTACCGGTTAGTATAATTTATCCGGTGAATACGGTCCATTGAATCCGGACCACAAACATGCCTTCCTCCAGGGTAGCGGTCACTGCGGCCCCCATCTGTTCCGTCAAAGACTTGACAATGGCCAGCCCCAGGCCGGTATTGCGCCCGGTGCGCATCTTGTCCGAGGTAAAAAACCGGTCGAAGACATGGGGCAGATCCTCCTCCGTCAGCCCGCCGGCGTCGTTGGCAAAGAGGCTTACCACATATTCCCCCTCCTGCCGCAGCCGGACCGTCATCCTCCCCCGGCCATGATCCAGCGCATTGCGGATCAGATTGGTAAATACCCGCAGCACCCCGCCGCTGTCTGCCCGCACCGGGGGCAAATGTTCCTCCAGCTCCACCGTCATATCAAAGCCCTGCTCGGTGAAGTCCCCATAAAAGGCGGCCAGCAGCCCGGACAGGCTGGTATACAGCTGCACCGGCTCCCGTTTCAGGGGGTACTCTCCCCCCTCCAGCCGGGAGAGGTCATAAAAGCCGGTGATGAGGCTCTGGAGGGCCTTGGCCCGGCTCTCTACCACCGCCAGATAGGCCCGCCGCTCCTCCTCCCCCAGCGTCTCCTCCTCCAGCAGCTGGAGATAACCCAAAATGGAGGTCAGGGGGGTGCGCAAATCGTGGGAGACGTTGGAAATCTGCTGCCGCAGGGTGCGCTCCCGCTCCTGCCACGCCGACTGCTCCTGCCGCCGCAGCTCCAGCAGATGGTTCACCTGCTCCAGCAGCTCTTCGGCACACCGGTTTGGCACCGCCAGCCCCAGCCGGGCGGTGCTGTCCGTCTCCTCCATTCCCTTCAGCTGGGCGGCCGCTCCCCGCAGAGCGCGCTGCTGGGTCCAGATCCACAGGCCCATTCCCGCACATACCACCCCCAGCAAGAGACATAATCCTGCCATGGCCCTCCCTCCTTTTCAGGCAAGGTGGGCGTACCCCAGCTGCGGCACGCCCACCTGTCTATTTGATTTCCCGCCGGCCAAAGCGAAACAGCCCCAGCCCGGTGGTGGCTGCCAGCCACCCCATTCCCACCAGCCAGCACCACTGCTGATACTCCCAGGTCAGCCAGTCCGGCAAAACGTTGGGCATCAGCAGCGAGGTGGGCATTAAAATCACTTGCAGCAGACCGCCGGAGGGCATATGGAACACCGCCGTCATCAGCGATACCAGAATGGGCTGTCCAAAAAAGTTCAGCAGATAGTAGACGCCCATCCAGACTGCCGTACTGGGGATCAGGATAACCAGCATGTGGCACAGGCTGTACACCCCGCACCACACCGGCAGCGCTCCCATCAGGGAAACCCCCACCCCAGAGAGGGCCGCTACGTCCTCCTCCCCTGTCCCATGGGGGAGGACCAGCCAGCCAACTGCCAGATAACCCCCCAGCAGCAGCAGACACAGCCCCAGTCCCAGCAGCAGCCCTGCCGCCAGCTTTCCCAGATAAATCCGCCGGCGGCTCAGGCCAAAGGAGACCTCATGCTTCCCGGTGCGCCAGATTCCGCCATCCACCACCTGGGTCAAAAGGGGGGCCACCAGGATGCCCAGCAGCATGGTGGTAGAGGCTGCGGAGGCCATGGGCGCAAACGCATGGGCAGCCAGCATGGTCCAGGCAAACAGGCCGGTGGACAGAAGCAGAAAGAGGACAAGAGCGTACATTCCCCTGTTGCGGGATGCTTTCCACAGCTCGGCCTTGATGTAGTTGAGCATGTCCCCCCCTCCCGGCGATATGGTTCAGCGGATTTCCTTGCGGCGGAAGGACAACACGCCCACCAGCGTGGCCCCCGCCAGCACAATCAGGCCCACCGCCCAGCACCGGACCACATAGTCCCACTGATCAGCATAGCGATAGAGCTGTTCCAGCAGGACGGCGGGCATATACTGGCGGATGGTTCCAAAGACCGGGTGAATGAGCAGGCCGCACAGCTGGAGCACCGCCGGCACCACCCCCAGCAGCGCCACCGCTACAAAGGCAGCCAGGGTGGAATTGCGCACCAGGAAGTAGCAGGCCAGCACCACACCCTGTCCCCCCAGCCACAGCGGGAGCGCCCCTGCCAGGGTATAGCCCACCAGAGACAGGGCAGCGGCGTCAGACTGGTTATGGGGCAGCAGCACCCAGCAGCCCAGGAGATAAAAGCCCAGCATCACGGCGGCAGCCAGCAACGCCACCAGAGTGGACACCAGCAGCTTGCCCAGATAGATGCCCACACGGGACAGGCCGTAGGCCACCTCATTTTTCAGGGTGTTGTGCTTGTACTGCTCGGAAAAAACCATATCGCCGGTGAGAAGGGTGGCATACAGGCCCACGCTGACCAGCATTGCCACCGTGATGGCGGCGGTATGAAAATCCATGCCGGTATTGCCGTTAGACCAGGTAAACCAGCAGCCCCACAACATCAGCCCCTCCAGGGCCAGCACCACCAACAGGGTGAGATAGAGATATTTTCTCTGAAATACCTTGTAGCATTCCGCAGCCAGATAGTTACGCATGGCGGACACCTCCAATCATGGACAGGAAGTAATCCTCCAGGTTGGCCCCCCGGCTCTCCAGGGAGCGCAGGGCCACGCCCCCCTCCACCAGTACCCGGGCCACCTGCTGGGGCTGGTCCAGCAGGCTGTACAGCCGGAGCAGGTTCCCCGGCAGCACCTCATAGTCCCTCAGCTCCAGCTGCTGCTCCAGCACCAGGGCAGCGGCGGCAGGGTCGTCCACCCCCACTTCAATGCAGGCCCGGCACTTTTCCTCCAAAGCCTTGGCGGAAATCTGCTCCAGCATCACCCCGTTGTCCAGAAAGCCGTAGCAGGTGGCCAGGTTGGCCAGCTCGGGCAAAATGTGGCTGGAGATGAGAATGGTGGTCTGCCGCTCCCGGTTCAGCTTGAGCAGCAGGTTGCGGAACTCCACAATGCCCTCCGGGTCCAGGCCGTTGATGGGCTCATCCAGCAGCAAAAAGTCGGGCCGGTTCATGAGGGCCAGGGCCAGCCCCAACCGCTGCTTCATGCCCAGGGAAAAATTCTTGAAGGTCTTTTTGCCGGTGTGGGCCAGATCCACCTCCTCCAGCACCTCCTCCACCGTTCCCTTGCCCGGGATACCCCGCTGGATGCGGTAGTACTCCAGATTCTGCCGGGCGGTGAGATAGGGGTAAAAGCTGGGGATCTCCACCATCACTCCGGTACGGGTGCGCATGGAAGATAGTTCCTTGCCCGTTGCCCCAAAGAGGGAGATCTCCCCCTCGGTGGGTACCGTCTGGGCCGCTATCATCCGGATGATGGTGGTCTTGCCCGCCCCGTTCCGGCCCACCAGACCGTAAATCTGGCCCTTGTGTACGGTCAGCTCCACCCGGTCCACTGCCAGGTGATTGCCGTACCGCTTGGTCAGACCTCTGACTGCCAATACTGTGTCTGTCATAGGACATCCGCCTTTCTCTTGCTTGGTGGGGCCAGTATAACAGCCGGACAACAACAGGGCTTTAAGCAAAGGTGAAGAATGTTTAAAGTTGGGGCGTCCCTTCCAGGTCGTTCATTTTAAACCCGATGCCCCATACTGTCTTGATGTACTCGGTGGAGCTGGCCTTGGCCAGCTTGGAGCGCAGGTTGGAGATATGGACATTGACCGTGTTGTCGTCCCCCATGTACGCCCCGCCCCACACCTGCTGATACAGCTCCTCCCGGGTAAACACCTTCTTGGGGTGCTCCATCAGCAGGGCCAGGATGTGGAATTCCCGGGCGGTCACGCCCACCGGCTTGCCCGCCGCAGTGACCGCAATCCCTTCCTTGTCCAACGTCAAATCCCCGCAGGTCAGCATACTGCCCACCGTTCCCCGGTCAAACTGCTTGTACCGCCGCAGCTGGGCCTCCACCCGGGCCAGCACCTCCCGGTTGTCAAAGGGTTTTGGAATAAAATCGTCTGCCCCCAGACCAAGCACATGGACCTTGTCCTCCAGCCCCGCCTTGGCGGAGAGGACGATCACCGGCATGGTCTTGCGGCGGCGGAGCTGGGCAAGGAACGCCTCCCCCGTCAGGCCGGGCAGCATCAGGTCCAACAGAATCAGGTCGTAGTCGTACTGCTCCGCCCATAGGGCGGCTTCGCTGCCCGAATAGGCCGGACGGCACTGATACCCCGCCCCGGTGAGGATTTTACACAGCAGGTTGTTGATGTCCTGGTCATCCTCCACCACCAGAATATGACAGCTCTCCATATGCTCCCCTCTCTTCCTACTTCACCCGCAGACGCCTGGCCAGTTCGGGGTCCGGGTCCACCACGGCGGTCTGGTAGGTGGTGTAGATCACCATACCGGGCCGGGCTCCAGCGGGCTTTTTCACATATTTCACCGGGGTATAGTCCACCGGTACCCGGGTGCTCTCTCCCGCCTGGGAGAAGGTAGCCGCCAGAATGGCCGCTTCGGTCAGACTCTGGGCGTCTGCCTCCCCGCCCTCCAGCCACAGGATCACATGGGAGCCGTGAATCTTCTGGGTGTGGAGCCAGATGTCGCTCTTGTAGGCCATCTTGGTGGTCAGCTGGTCGTTCTGGCTGTTGTTCTTGCCCACGGTGATGCGCAGGCCCGCAGTGGAGCGGAACTCCATGGGCTTGCCTGCCACCCGCTTTTCCCGTTTGGCCGCCGTCTTGGGCCGGCGGAGGTAGCCGGTGTCGGTCAGCTCCTGGCGGATCTCCTGCAAGTCCCGCTCCCCCTCGGCCAGATGGAGGTTTTCCAGGACGCTGTTGAGATAGTCCAGCTCCTTCTCTCCTTTCTCCATCTGAATGGTGAGCATCTCCTCCGCCTTTTTGGCCTTGTTGTAGTCCTTGTAATATTTGGCAGCATTCTGCTGGGGGGTGAGCAGCGGGTCCAGCTTGATTTCAATTTCCCTGCACTCCGGATCATAAAAATTGGCGGCCCGCAGAACCCCCATGCCCCGCTCCATCCGGTGGAGATTGGAGGTGATGATGTCCCCCTGTTCCCGCAGCGTCTCCCGCTCCCAGGTGGCAGCCAGCTCCTTCTCCTGGTTGGCCAGCTTGCGGGCGGTGCGGTCCCGGGCATTGGTGACCGCCCGCACCAGATCCTGGCCCCGCTGCTTGACCCGCTCCGCCGCCTCCCGCTTTTCATAGAACCCATCCAGCAGGACGGAAAAGCTGTCCTGGCGGATACTCTCGGTCTGGGGGCCGTATTGCAGGATGGGCAGGAAGGAAAAATCGGCAGGCTTGCCCTCCCGCACCAGTAGATACGGTATAAAGTTATTTTCCTGTACAGTTTTTCGCAGCTTTTTCAGCTCTTCCAGCAGTCCCTCCTCTCCCCCGGCACGGAAGGCAAGTTCCCGGGCAACCAGGGGAGAAATACCACAAAAACCGTCTAAAATCAGCTTTTCCGGCTCTTTCTGCATGGGATTCTCCAGAGCGGACTTCAGGCGCTCTTCCTCTACTGTAATGGGGTTTACCTTGTCAGGTGGGGCAGGCAGCCGGTAGAACAGCCCCGGCAAAATCTGCCGCTGTCCCCGGGATAAATCCCCATCCACCCGGCGGATGCAGTCCACAATTCTCCCCTCTCCGTCCAGCAGAATCAGGTTGGCAGAGCGGCCCATGGCCTCCAGCACCAGGCGGCGCTCCACCCGGTCCCCCAGCTCGTCCAGCGTCTCTAGCCGGAAGTCCAGAATGCGCTCCACCGGGGGCTGGGTCAGCTCCAGAATACGCCCCCCTTGCAGATGCTTGCGCAGCAGCATGCAGAACATGGGTGGCTTGTCCGGGTTCTCTCTGGTGAGGGTGGTCAGGTGTGCTCTGGGATGGCCCGGGTTGGCTGACAGCAGCAGCCGCACATTTTCCCCCTGGCCCCGCAGAAAGAGCACCACCTCGTCCCGGGTTGGCTGGTAAATTTTATCAATCTTAGCCCCAACCACCGTCCGGCGGAGCTCCTCCGCCACGGCAGTCAGGCACAGTGCATCCAACGGCATTTACCCTTCCTCCATCATCATTGCAAACAGTTGGTTGAGCCGCTCGGTACGGCCCTGGAGCCACAGCCAGCCAAACAGGGCCTCCAGCCCGGTGGCGGCCTGGTAGTCCGCCCGGCTGGCAGCCTGGGGGACGCTGTGGGGGCTGGTGTTGCGGCCCCGGCGGAACACGTCGTGCTCCTCCTCCTCCAGCACAGGGAGAATCTTTTCCACCGCCCTGGCCTGGGCAGGGGCCGCCACATAGCGGACGGTAGCCCGGTGGAGCCCTTTGGAGGTGGCCTTGCCGTGGAGACAGAGCCAGGAGCGCACCATCAGCTCAAAGACGCCGTCCCCCAGATGGGCCAGCCCCAAGCTGCTGATGCCCCGTATGGTATCGGGCGAGGCGTTCAGATGAAAAAAATCAGTCATATCCATTCCTCATTTACTTTGGCATTTCATTGTGCCAGTATACCGCAAACAGGGCCAAATTACAACTCTCCCACCCTGGGGCAGCCGCCGGGCCGGAAGGGGAACACCACATAGTCCGTCCCCTCCAGCCGCTCCAGACGGGCAAAGCAGAACAGGGGCGTCAAGGGAAAGGGCCGGTCTGTGCGGAAGGGGTAGGCCAGACAAAACCCGTTCCCCTCCTGCCGGAACAGTGCGCCCCCCTCCCCTGCCGCCTGGGCCAGCAGGGGTTCCCCCATCAGCCGGGCCGGATTGTGCTCCCGGCGCCAGCCCTGGGGGATGCCCTTCTTTTGTTCTGAGAAGGAAAAGGCCAGCACAGCCTCTGCCCCCGTGGGGGGCCAGGCCCCCTGCCGCTGGAGTTCGGCCAGGGAAAGCGTGCGCCGCAGCCGGAGCACCTCCCCCTCCGGAATCAGGGTGCCCAGCAGGGCCTTGCCCTTCCCTCCCAGCAGCCAGCATTTATAAAGCCCTTGGCCGTCTGCTCCCAGCTGTGCGGCACAGACCACCCGGCTCCCCTGGGTGTCCACCGTCAGCCAGCCCTTACCCTCTGCCAGAGAAAACCGCTCTGCCATTTCCCCGCCCCCTTTGCTGTTGCTGTTATTATATGAACAAAAGATGCGGCGCAGAAATCTGCGCCGCAACAGGAATCATACGTGGAACCGGCGGCGCACCTCCTCCCGCACTGCGGGAATGCGCCGGATGATGATCAGGGGAACGGCGGTGCAGACACAGATGGTAAGCACCACCAGCGACCAGGACAAATCCACCCCGCCGGTCAGCCAGCGGTCAATGAGGTATTCCACCCCCACCAGAAATACCCCTACGCTGCCGATGAGAATGGTAATGCTGCTGATGAGGGAGCGCCGGTATACCCGCAGCATCAGGGAGAGCAGCAGCCACACCGCCCCGCCCCACAGAATAATGGGCACTGCCAGTCCGATATACCAGGTCCAGCCGTTCAGATCCAGGGACATGAGATAGACATACAGGGTCAGGGCCGCCACATTGATTACAATGCGCAGCAGCAGGGGAATCCACCGGGCAATGAGAGGTATCACAATCCACAGCCACAGCATCATGGCCGCCCCGATGACATAGAGGGACCAGCCCCGGTCCGGCTTGAGAAACAGGTTGAGCAGCCCGCACCCCGCCGCAATGCAGGCCAGCACAGCAGTAATGGCGCCTGCCACAGCCCCCTTATGGATGGGAGGCACCTGGCTGTGCCGGGTGGGAAAGGGGGGCGGGGCTTCTTTGTCCGGGGGATGGCCCGGGTCCAGCACCGGCGTCTGGCACAGGGGACAGGAAACGGCGGTGGCGTCCAGCTCCACCCCGCAATGAACACAGTATGACACGTCTACCCCTCCTTACCGGGTTCGGTTGCTCTCCACCTTGACGTGGATGCCGTCTTTCACCAGAAACCGGAAAAACTCCCGCTCGGTATCCGACTCCTTCTGGGTGCCTGCAAAGGTGATCTCCATCATATCCCCATAGCTGATGGAGGCGCAGTGCACCCTTGGCAGGGTGGCCTGCCCCAGAATGACCTCCATCCGTTTGATGTGGGGGCGCATTTCCTCCGGTACGGTAAAAGGTCCCGGATTGGTATAGGTCCCCGAGTAGGGCCGTACCCCCGCCATCCAGTAGCCAAAAGCCACGCCGGGGTTTTTCAGGGCCACCGGAATCACCTGCACCAGCTTATTTTTGGCAAATTTCACGTTGCCCGCCAGCTCGGCCTGCATCTGCTGCCGGTTGATGTTAAGCCGCAGGTAATGGTGTACCTGGCTGACGATCTCCTCAAAGGTATACTCCCCCAGACTGGGGTCAATGCAGGGCCGGACCGTAAGAATAAAATTACGCAGGCTTTTGGTGGGAAACCAGGGCCGCAGGTTGATGGGAATGGCCAGGGCCACCGGCAGCTTTTTGCCGGGGTTGGTCTGGTCCTGCCGGTCCACCAACACCTTGAGCAGCACGGCCGTGAGATACTCCGTAATGGAAGCTCCATGGGCCTTGGCCCGCTCCTTCAGCT
>CALWOK010000143.1 GCA_944383125.1 uncultured Flavonifractor sp. | reverse complement strand
GTGGTGGGAGCTATGCGCTATGTGACCTCCCTGCGCAATGTGGACTGGCAGATTGTCATTGTGGTGGCCATTTCCCTGGGCATCGGTATGGCTATTCTGGCCTTTGTGTATTTTTCCAATCTGTATTTTGTGCGCTCCATTGTGGACCCCATGGCCAGCATTACCGAAACCGCCAAGCGTATTGCCGGCGGCTCTTACGGGGTGCAGATTGAAAAACGCTTTGACGATGAAATCGGGGACTTGAGCGACGCCATCAATGATATGTCCCTGAAGATCAATCAGAGTGAAAAGATGAAAAATGAGTTTATCTCCTCGGTGTCCCATGAGCTGCGCACTCCCTTGACTGCCATCAACGGTTGGGCGGAGACCATTATGAACGGCGAGGTGCGGGACAGCTCCGACGTGAAAAAGGGGATGGGCATCATTGTATCGGAGGCCCGGCGGCTCACCAATATGGTGGAGGAGCTGCTGGAGTTTTCCCGCATTCAGGACGGACGCTTTACCCTGTCGGTGGAGCCTATGGACATCAAAGCCGAACGGGAGGATGCGGTATACACCTACCGGGAATTTTTCCGCCGGGAGGGGATTGAGCTGAACCACTTTGACTGTGAGGAGGAATTTCCCCCCATACCGGGGGACCCGGAGCGTCTGCGGCAGGTGTTTTGTAATCTGCTGGATAACGCCGCCAAGCATGGCGGCTCGGGCAAGCGGATTGATACCGCTATCCACAGGGAGGAGGATATGGTGGTCATTACCGTACGGGACTACGGCCCGGGCATTCCGGAGGAAGAGCTGCCCCATGTAAAGTACAAATTTTACAAAGGCTCCTCCAAGGCCAGAGGGTCCGGCATCGGCCTGGCCGTGTGTGATGAGATCGTTACCCGGCATGAGGGGACGCTGGACATTGGAAATGCAGAGGGGGGCGGCTGTGTTGTCACCGTTCGCCTGCCCATCCAGGCCCAAAAATAACGAACATATGTTCTAAAAAACAGGCCCACGCCTCTTGCAATCGGGGTGTGGGTCTGGTAAAATGGAGACTGACAGGTTTGCCATGAAATGATACGGCAGACCAGACAAACCAACAGCAAGGAGAATCTGAACTGCATGCCAAACAAAGCAAAACCCTCCTGTGATACGCCTTATAAAACCATGATCGGCGGACAGGCCCTCATTGAAGGCATTATGATGCTGGGGCCGGAGAAAAAGGCGGTGGTGGTGCGCAAGCCGGAGGGCGATCTGGCGGAGCAGGTGGAGGAGCGGGTGCTTATCAAGGACAAGCACCCCGCACTGGGCCTGCCCTTTCTGCGGGGAGTATTCAATTTCTGCTCCTCCATGGCCAATGGGGTAAAGGCCCTGATGTATTCTGCCTCCTTTGTTCCGGAGGAGGAGGAACCCCAGGAACCTTCCCGGCTGGAACGGTGGCTGGACAAGCACCTGAGCAGCGAAAAGGCGGCTTCTGTCCTGGTGACGGTGGCGGTGACATTGGGCATCCTTTTTTCGGTGGTGCTCTTTATTCTGCTGCCCACCGCCCTGGTGGGCCTGGTGGGGCAATTTACCGTCCTGCCCATGTGGCTGCGCAACCTGCTGGAAGGCGTGGTGCGCATTGTGATTTTTATGGGCTACCTGATGCTGTGTTCCCATATGAAGGACATCCACCGGGTTTTCCAGTACCATGGCGCAGAGCATAAGACCATTTTCTGCTACGAGCGGGGGCTGCCGCTGACGGTGGAGAACGTACGGTCCCAGCCCAGGCACCATCCCCGCTGCGGCACCAGCTTTCTGTTTGTGGTCATTGTGGTGAGCATCCTGCTTTCCAGCGTGATCTTTTCCTTTGTGGAAGTGACCAACACCTTTTTGCGCATGGGGCTGCACCTGCTGATGCTCCCCCTGATTGTCAGCCTGACCTATGAATTCAACCGCCTGGTGGGCCGGTATGACAACTGGTTTACCCGCCTGGTGTCCGCCCCGGGTATGTGGCTTCAGAACTGGACCACCTTCGAGCCGGATGACAGCATGATTGAGGTGGGGATCCGGGCCTTTACCCTGGTGCTCCCGCAGGAGCAGGGAAAGGACAAGTGGTAAGACGCCTGGGATATCCCCGGACAGAGAATAGAGAGATTGAAAACAGGAGTGTGGTTTTTGCATGGCGGCCACCTACAACAACCTCTTCCTGGACGCCCGCCGGCGTCTGCGGGAGGCCGGTGTGGAGAACGCCCCGCTGGAGGCCAGGGAACTGGTCTGCAAGGCGGCAGGGAAAACCCGGGAGCAGTATTACCGAGACATGGCGCTGTATGCCTCTGATGCAGTGGAGGAACAGTTGGAGCAGCTGGTAGAACGCCGGGTTGCCGGTGAACCGGTGGCCTATCTCCTGGGGGAGTGGGAGTTTTACGGGTTGACCCTGATGGTGGGTCCCCAGGTGCTCATCCCCCGTATGGATACCGAGGTGTTGGCCGAGCGGGCCATTTTGCTGGCCCGGGCTGCCGGGGATGGGGCCAGAGTGCTGGATCTGTGCGCCGGCAGCGGATGTGTGGGGCTGGCAGTGGCGTCCAATGTACCGGACTGCCGGGTGATTTTGGCAGATTTCAGTGAGGCTGCCCTTAAGGTGTGCAAAGAAAATATCCGCCGGTGCGATCTGAATGCCCGGGTTACTTGCGTCCAGACTAACGCTCTGGAGGAGCCGGAAGCCGCCCTTTGGGATTTTGATGTGATTGCCTGCAATCCGCCGTACATTCCTACCGGCGATCTGGCAGGTCTGGACCGGTCGGTGCGGGATTTTGAGCCTCGCTCCGCCCTGGACGGCGGCGAGGACGGTCTGGACTTCTACCGCAGCGTTGTCAGCCGGTGGGGCGTTGCCCTTCGGCTGGGAGGCAGCTTGCTCTTTGAGGTGGGCATTGGCCAGGCGGAAGAGGTCAAAGCAATGATGGAACAACAGGGATTTTCCAACCTGCAAATTCACCTGGATACTCAGGGAATCGGTCGTGTGGTGGAGGGGACCCTGAATCTGTAAGGCGCCGCCAGGAGCGGCAGCCGGAAGGAGACGCAGTACATGGCAGACAAGAAAAAAACCGTGGTGGAGAGTGCCGCTCCCGCCTCGGATAAAAAGAAGGCGTTGGAGACCGCCATGGCCCAGATTGAAAAGGCCTATGGTAAAGGCTCCATTATGCGCCTGGGGGACAATGCCGACATTGTGGTGGAGGCCATTCCCACCGGTTCTCTGTCCCTGGACCTTGCCCTGGGTATCGGCGGCGTTCCCAAGGGGCGTATCATTGAAATTTACGGCCCGGAATCCTCCGGTAAGACTACCCTGGCCCTCCACATTGTGGCGGAGGCCCAGAAGCGGGGAGGAGAGGTGGCCTTTATTGACGCCGAGCACGCCCTGGACCCCTACTATGCCCGGGCGTTGGGGGTAGACATTGACTCCATGCTCATCTCCCAGCCGGATACCGGAGAGCAGGGCCTGGAAATCTGCGAGGCCCTGGTGCGCTCCGGCGCTATTGATGTGGTGGTGGTGGACTCAGTGGCAGCCCTCACCCCCCGTGCTGAAATTGAGGGAGATATGGGAGATTCCCATGTGGGCCTGCTGGCCCGGCTGATGAGCCAGGCCCTCCGCAAGCTGGCGGGCTCCATTGCCAAGACCAACTGCGTGGTGATTTTTATCAACCAGCTGCGGGAAAAGGTAGGAGTTATGTATGGCAATCCCGAGGTGACAACGGGCGGCCGGGCGTTGAAGTTTTATGCTTCCGTGCGTATGGATGTGCGCCGGGTAGAGTCCCTGAAAAACGGCTCTGAAATCATCGGCAACCGCACCCGGGTCAAGGTGGTCAAAAACAAGGTTTCTCCTCCCTTCAAAGAAGCGGAGTTTGACATCATGTATGGAGAGGGTATCTCCAAAATCGGCGAAATTCTGGATCTGGCTACCAAGCTGGATCTGGTGCAGAAGTCGGGTTCCTGGTTTGCTATGGGAGACGTCCGCCTGGGCCAGGGCCGGGATTCTGCCAAGCAGTATTTGAAGGACAATCCGGAGGTATGCCAGCAGCTGGAGGAGGATATCCGCAAAAATTCCTACAAGCTGATGAGCAGCCAGGCCAGGGCGGCCGCCAAAGCGGCCGGCCGGGCGGTAGATATTTCTGCCGAGGATTTTGAGGATGCGGATCAATAAGCTGGCCCCTTCCACCCATGTACAGGGGCGGTGGCTGTGCCACCTGGAGGATGGCACCATCCTGCGGGTGGGAGAGGCCCAGGTGGTGGCCTTCGGGCTGTGCTCCGGACTGGAGCTGTCTCCAGACCAGCTGGAGCATCTCCGGGCCGCAGCCCGTCAGGCAGCGGTGACGGACAAAGCGCTGGAATGGCTGGCTGCCCGGCCTCTGTCCCGGAAAGAGCTGGTGGACAAGCTGACTGCACGCCCCAGAAACAGGGAGAAGGAGCCATTGGCGGATGAGGATACCGCCCAGGCTGTGGCTGACCGTCTGGAGGAACTGGGCTACCTCAACGATGGGCAATATGCGCACACAGTAGCCGGGCATTATGGGGCCAAAGGCTACGGTCCCAGCCGCATCAAAGAGGAGCTTTACCGCCGTGGGGTGTCCCGGGAATACTGGGAGGAAGCTCTGGAGGCGCTGTCCGGACCGGAGGAGGCCATTGACGCCTTTTTGGAGAAAAAACTCCGGGGGGCTGATCTGAACGACCCAAAAACATATCAGAGAGCTGCCAATGCTCTGGCCCGCCGGGGCTACCGATGGGAGGACATCAAGGACGGACTGCGCCGGTACGGTGCAGACAGGGAGGAGGTATTCTGATGGAAACCAGACAAGCCCTTTTGACCCGCCGCAGTATCCGCCGGTATACGGCAGATCCCATCCCGCAAGAGGTATTGGAGGACATTCTGGAGGCCGGACTGGCGGCGCCGTCGGCCATCAATTTACAGCACTGGTACTTTGTTGCCGTCCAAAGCCCGGAGGTGCTGGCAGAGGTACGGCAGATCATGGGCGGCGTGGTGGAAAAATTTACACCTGTCTTGGAGCAGCGGTTTGCCCACCACCCGGAGCAGGTGGGGATTACCAATAAATTTCTCTCCACCCTGGGGGGAGCACCTGTCTGTGTGCTGGTATTCCTCCTCAAGCCGGACTATCCCGACCGGGATGGAGCCATGCAGAGTGTATCAGCCGCCATTGAAAATATGCTGCTGGCTGCCTGGGATAAGGGGATTGGCTCCTGCTGGCTGTCCGCTCCCCAGCGGATGGGGTTTGGGCCGGCCTTCCAGCAGCGCTTTGCCCCTGACAAAGGAGAATTTGTGGCAGCCATTACCCTGGGGTATCCCGACCAACAGCCTAAAATGCCGCCCCGCCGGGATGGCAGATATATCATCGTGTAAGGAGATTGTCTCTTGAAGGTTGCATTTATCTCTCTTGGCTGTGCCAAGAACCTGGTGAATACTGAGCAGATGATGGCCCTGGTGCGCCAGGCGGGCCATGCCATTACCGCTGACCCGGAAGGGGCCGACGTGGCGGTGCTCAATACCTGTGGCTTTATTGAGTCGGCCAAAAGCGAGGCCATTCAGCATATTCTGGAGCTGGCTGCACTGAAGGAACAGGGAAAGTTGAGCAGGCTGCTGGTGGCAGGGTGTCTGACCCAGCGCTACCGGGATGAAATTCTGGAAGAGCTGCCCGAAGTGGACGGTATTTTGGGAACCGGCAGTTATACCGATGTGGTGTCCGCTCTGGACGCCATGATGGAGGGGGACGTACCCACCTATTTCGGGGATATTCACCACACTGTGGAGGATGGCGCCCGGGTGGTGACCACTCCGTCCTATACTGCCTACCTGAAAATTGCCGAGGGCTGTGACAACCGCTGTGCCTATTGTGTGATTCCCTCTCTTCGGGGGCGCTACCGCAGCCGTACCATGGAGTCCCTGCTGGAGGAGGCCCAGAAGCTGGCGGATGACGGGGTACAGGAACTGATTATCATTGCCCAGGATATTACCCGCTATGGTACCGACCTGTATCATAAGCGGATGCTGGGAGAGCTGCTGACCAAATTGTGCAGACTGCCCTTCCACTGGATTCGCCTGCACTACCTCTATCCCGATGAGCTGGACGACGCCCTGATTGATGTGATTGCACGGGAGCATAAAATCCTTCCGTATATCGACATACCCCTTCAGCATATCAATGATCAGATTCTCAAGGCCATGAACCGCCGTTCCACCAAGGCAGAGATTCTTGCGCTTCTGACAAAACTGCGCAACCGGCTGCCCGGTCTGGTGCTGCGCACCTCTTTGATCTGCGGCCTGCCGGGAGAGACGGAGGAGGCCTTTGAGGAACTTTGCCAGTTCCTGCGGGAGAGCAAGATCGAGCGGGCGGGGATTTTCCAGTTCTCTCCCGAAGAGGGTACCCCTGCGGCAGAGATGCCCAACCAGGTAGATCCTGACGTGGCAAAACGGCGGGTAGAGCTGCTGGTAGAACTTCAGTCCAGAGTGATGGATGATTGGAATGAGAGCCGTCTGGGGGAGACACTGGAGGTACTCTGTGAGGGCTTTGATCCGGATATGGGCTGCTTTGTAGGCCGCAGTTATGCCGACTCCCCCGACGTGGACGGTAAGGTATACTTTACCGCAGGGGGAATGGTACCTGCCGGTACCTTTATAAATGTACGGATCACCGGCACCAGCGATGGCGATCTGACCGGGGAAATAGAGGAGTGAGATGCGTTGAATACCGCAAATAAGCTGACCATGCTCCGGGTGCTGCTCATCCCGGTGTTTCTCGTTGTGCTCTACGTGGAGTTTCCCTATCACATGCTGGCGGCGCTTGTGATCTTCATCCTGGCCAGTGTAACCGACTTCATTGACGGATATATTGCCCGTCACCGCAACATGGTGACAGACTTTGGAAAGCTGATGGACCCTTTGGCAGATAAGGTGCTGGTAATGTCTGCACTGCTGTGGTTTACAGAGTGGGGACGGTTTCCCGCCTGGGCGCTGCTGATTGTCATTTTGCGGGAGTTTGCCGTAACCGGTCTGAGACTGCTGGCAGTAGAACGGGGCCGTGTCATTGCAGCTGGCTGGTCGGGTAAAATAAAAACAGCCTCCACTATGGTGTGTATCTGTATCATGCTGGTATTCCATGGGGCCGTTCTGGACAATATATGCGTCGGGCTGATTCTCCTTACCACGATTTATTCCGGATTGGAATACTTTATTAAGAATAAGGATGTCATCGACTGGAGCAAAGTTTGACCTGATACTTTTGACTTGCATTTTGCCTGATACTATATTATAATACTATTTGCTGGGCAGATTGACGCACTTCTGCCCAGCAAATAGTATTTTGTCCTACTTATTGCTATCCGGGTGTAGCGCAGTTGGTAGCGCGCCTGCTTTGGGAGCGTGAGGCTCGGGTTCGAGCCACAGTCCTCGGAAAACCCGGAAAGCCTTGGGATACCTGGGCTGACAGCACTTTCCCCACCGCCGGTAACTGGTCAAAAATTGGCGTTGACCACATGTTTGACCACAATTGGAAAATTTTATATCCGGGTGTAGCGCAGTTGGTAGCGCGCTTGCTTTGGGAGCAAGATGCCGGGAGTTCGAGTCTCCCCACTCGGACCAACTAAGGTTGCTGAAAAAGATGCAACCCCTGAAACCCTTGCTGCGGC
>CALWOK010000142.1 GCA_944383125.1 uncultured Flavonifractor sp. | reverse complement strand
TGCCCTCCGGCCTGTCCACCAAAGACTACATTGCCCCCTCCTCTTTCGCCTTCCCCAATGGGCGGGTATTCCGCATGGGCGGCAGGCATGGGGCCGCCAGCTTTGTCCAGATCCTGGCCCCCGAGCTCAACGACCGGATGCTGGCTGACTTCCTGGACATGGACAGTTCTCTCATTGTCACCCTCCATATCCAGTCCATGGACCAGGTTAAGGCCATTAAAATGGTGAAGCACAAGATCACCGACCTGGATAAGGCAAAAATCGAGGAGCAGAAAAAGGCGGTGCGGGCCGGATATGATATGGACATCATCCCTTCGGACCTGGCTACCTACGGCACCGAGGCCAAGAATCTGCTGAAAGACCTCCAGAGCCGCAATGAGCGGATGTTCCTGCTGACCTTACTGGTGGTCAATACAGCCGACACCCCCCGGCAGCTGGATACCATCCTGCTCCAGGCCAGCTCCATTGCCCAGAAGCACAACTGCCAGCTCACCCGGCTGGACTTCCAGCAGGAGGAGGGGCTCATGTCCTCCCTGCCACTGGGGTTGAATCAGGTGGAGATCCAGCGGGGGCTGACCACCAGCTCCACCGCCATCTTTATCCCCTTCACCACCCAGGAGCTGTTCCAAAACGGCAAGGAGGCTTTGTATTACGGGGTCAACGCCCTGTCCAACAACCTTATCATGGTAGACCGCAAGCTGCTGAAGAATCCCAACGGCCTGATCCTGGGTACGCCTGGTTCCGGCAAATCCTTCTCCGCCAAGCGGGAGATTGCAAACGCCTTTCTGGTCACCCAGGACGATATCACCGTCTGTGACCCGGAGGGCGAATATTTTCCCCTGGTCCATCGCCTGGGCGGTCAGGTGGTAAAGATTTCTCCCACCAGCCGCCAGTTCATCAACCCCATGGACATCAATCTGGACTATTCCGACGATGAGAACCCCCTTTCCCTCAAGTCAGACTTTATCCTCTCCTTCTGTGAATTGGTAGTGGGCGGCCGGGATGGGCTGGAACCCATTGAAAAGACGGTCATTGACCGCTGTGTGCGGCTGGTCTACCAGCCCTACCTCAGCCATCCCTGCCCGGAGCATATTCCCATCCTGGAAGATCTCTACAACGCCCTGCTGGCCCAGGAGGAAAAGGAGGCCCGGCGCATTGCCTCCGCCCTGGAGCTGTATGTCACCGGCTCCCTCAATGTGTTCAACCACCGCACCAATGTGGAGCTGAATAACCGTCTGGTCTGCTTTGACATCAAGGAGCTGGGCAAGCAGCTGAAGAAGCTGGGGATGCTCATTGTCCAGGATCAGGTATGGGGCCGTGTCACTGCCAACCGGGCCGCCGGAAAGGCCACCCGGTACTATGTGGATGAGTTCCACCTGCTGCTGAAGGAGGAACAGACGGCGGCCTACTCTGTGGAGATCTGGAAGCGGTTCCGTAAATGGGGCGGCATCCCTACCGGTATCACACAAAATGTGAAAGATCTTCTCTCCAGCAGGGAAATTGAGAACATTTTCGAGAACTCAGATTTCATTTACATGCTCAACCAGGCGGGCGGGGACCGGCAGATTCTGGCCAAGCAGCTGAATATCTCCCCCCATCAGCTCTCCTATGTGACCCACTCCGGCGAGGGCGAGGGCCTGCTGTTCTACGGCTCCACCATCCTGCCCTTTATAGACCGGTTCCCCAAAGATACGGAATTGTACCGCATTATGACCACAAAATTGTCCGAATGTACCGATACCCAGGGAGGCGATTGCGGTGGATAGGCAGCCCCGCCTGCGCTTTACCGCGGAAGAGTGCTCTGACCCAATGCTGGAGAAGCCCATCCGCAGGGCGGAGAAGGCTGCCGCCCAGGCGGACAAGGCCCAGGCCAAACTTCCCAAAAAACAGGTGCGGCGGACAGTTGTTGACCCGGCTTCCGGCAAGGTGACTACCAAGCTGGTGCTGGAGGAGAGGAAAAAGCCCTCCTCCAAGTTGTACCATGCGATACGGGATGCCCCTGGCAGTGCGGTTTTGGGGAAGATCCATCAAGAAGCACGGGAGACAGAACAGGACAACGTGGGTGTGGAGAGTGCTCATAAGTCTGAGAAGATGACCGAGACCGGTACCCGGTTGGTACGGGATGGATACCGGACCCACAAGCTGAAGCCCTACCGCAAAGCAGCCCGGGCAGAACGCCGGTTAGAACGTGCCAACCTCCATGTCTTATACCGCAAATCCCTGCGGGACAATCCCCAGCTTTCCAGCAATCCCATCTCCCGCTGGCAGCAAAGGCGGGCCATCCGCAAAGAGTACGCCGCCGCAAAAAAATCCCGGCAGTCCCGCACCTTTGCAGAGCAGGCAGCCAGAGCGGCCAGAACGGTGGAAAAAAAGAGTGAACAGGCGGCTTCCTTTGTCTGGCGGCACCGGCGGGGGTTTTTGGTGGTACTGGGCCTTCTGGTGCTGATCGCCCTGTTTCTCAGCACCATGGCCTCCTGTACCGGGATGATGGGTTCCGGCAGCTCTATGGTGTCCAGCACCACCTATCCCTCTGAAGATGGGGAGATGCTGGAGGCGGAAGCCTATTATGCCGGTCTGGAAGCAGAGCTGCAAAGCGAGCTGGACAATTATGAAGCCGCCCACAGCTATGATGAGTACCATTTTACCCTGGACGAGTTGGGCCATGACCCCTATGTGCTCATCTCCCTGCTGTCTGCCCTCCATCCGGGGGCGTGGACGGCAGCGGAGATGGAGCCCACCATGGACGATCTTTTTGACCGGCAGTATATCCTGACCGAAACGGTGACAGAGGAAACCCGCTATGACGATGCGGGAGAGCCTTACACCTACACCATCTGTACCGTCACTCTGGACAATACCGACCTGTCCCACTTGCCTGTCTATCTGATGGACGAGGATGGTATGGGGCTGTATGCCGGATATATGGCTGCCTTGGGCAACCGGCCGGACTTGTTCCCCCAGGGGGATTATCCCAACGCCTCTGTGGTGGAGGATTATCTGGACTATGAGGTGCCGCCGGAAGCC
>CALWOK010000141.1 GCA_944383125.1 uncultured Flavonifractor sp. | reverse complement strand
TGACCTTTGAGTCCAAGCCCGAGTTCCCCCGTGAGCTGGATCGTATCCTGCGGATCACCGACGGCGTGATGCGTTCCCTCATCGTCTGCAAGGACGAGTAAGAGAGGAGAGGCGTCATGCTGAACCGCATTATTATCATGGGCCGTCTGGCCCGTGACCCGGAACTCCGGCATACCCAGACCGGGACGGCAGTAGCCTCCTTCCGTCTGGCAGTAGACCGGGATTTCAAAGACAAAACCACCGGCGAGAAGGGTACTGACTGGATTGACGTGGTGGCTTGGCGGAGCACCGCCGAGTTTGTCTCCCGATTTTTCACCAAGGGCCGCATGGCCATTGTGGAGGGTCGGCTCCAGATCCGGGACTGGAACGACAAAGAGGGCAATAAGCGCACCACTGCTGAAGTGGTGGCGGAAAACGTCTATTTTGGCGACTCCAAGCGGGACGCCGAGGGGGGCGGCTATGGCGCACCCTCCGGCGGTTATGGTGCACCGGGCGGCAGCTACGGCGCACCGGGTGGTTATGCGCCCCCTGCGGCCCCTGTTGGCGGCGGCTATTCCGCCCCTGCCGGCGGCGACCAGTTTGCCGAACTCACCGAGGATGACGGCGAGCTGCCCTTCTGATTTGACTCATAGCGGCCTGCGGGCCGCAGTATAACAACAAGCCGGACTCCAGGTTCGGAACAAGGGAGGTTTTCCAGTTATGGCTATGGATAGAGAGCGCCCCCGCGGCCGCAAGCGCCGCAAGGTCTGCACCTTCTGTGTGGACAAGGTGGAGCACATCGACTATAAGGACGCTGTGAAGCTGCGTCGGTTCCTGTCTGAGCGGAGCAAGATCCTGCCCCGCCGCACCACCGGCACCTGCGCCATGCATCAGCGTCAGCTCACTGAGGCCATCAAGCGTGCTCGTCAGATTGCGCTGCTGCCCTTCGTGACCGACTAATCCAAACAGTAACCAGCCGGGCTTTGGCCCGGCTGGTTTTTTCTTCTCCCCTACCCTCCCTGGAAAACGGCTTGACAGTCTGCCCTGCATGTCATACAATAAATCAGACTGGAAACCAGCCGTTTCAACCAGAAACGGCCTTTTTAACTTAAGAAGAGGAGAACAGGCCTGTGATAGAATTAAAGCAAGTGTCCAAGGTCTTTCCCACAGAGGACGGAGACTTTGAGGCCCTGTCAAACATTGACCTGACCATTGAGGACGGAGATATTTTTGGCATCGTGGGCATGAGCGGGGCGGGCAAGTCCACCCTGGTGCGGTGCATCAACCTGCTGGAGCGGCCCACCTCCGGCGGTGTGTACATTGACGGAGCAAACCTGATGGACATGACCTCTGCCCAGCTGCGGCAGACCCGCCGGTCCATCAGCATGATTTTCCAGCAGTTTAATCTACTGATGCAGCGCACCTGTCTGAAAAACATCTGTTTCCCCATGGAAATTGCAGGGGTGCCGGCATCGGAGGCCAAGAAGCGGGCGCTGGAGTATCTGGACATTGTGGGGCTGCCGGACAAGGCCAACGCCTATCCGGCCCAGCTGTCAGGCGGACAGAAGCAGCGCATTGCCATTGCCCGGGCGTTGGCCTCCAATCCCAAGGTGCTGCTGTGCGATGAGGCCACCTCTGCCCTGGACCCCACCACCACCCGGTCCATTCTGCGGCTCATCAAAGACATCAACCAGCGGCTGGGCATTACGGTGGTGGTAATCACCCACGAAATGGCGGTGGTGGAGGAAATCTGCACCCACGTTGCCATTCTGGATCACGGCCATATGGTGGAGACCGGCAAGGTGGAGGAGGTATTCTCCAACCCCAAAACCGAAGCGGGCCGCAAGCTGGTGTTCCCCGAAGGGGCCAACATAGACCAGTTCCCGGTGGCAGACGTGGTGCGGGTGGTATTCAACGGCGGTTCGTCCTATGAACCTCTCATTGCCTCTCTGGCCATTGACTGCGGGGTGAAGGTAAACATTCTGGGGGCGGACACCCGCAATGTGAACGGCCAGGCCTTCGGCTCCATGCTGCTGGGCCTGCCGGAGGACAAGGCCGAGTCCGCCAAGGCCATGGCCTATCTGAAGAGCCAGAACAATGTCACTGTAGAGGAGGTGCCCGACTACCATGGCTGAACTGCTGCAAAATGAAGAGGTGCTCCGGCTGCTGGAGCTGACCAAAAACGGGCTTCTCTTTGCCATCTGGGAGACCCTGTATGTCACCGTAATTTCCACCTTTTTCTCCTATGTGATCGGCCTGCCTTTGGGGGTCATCACGGTGGTGGGCGAGCCTGGCGGGGTGCTTCCTCTGCCCCGGCCGGTCATGGCGGTCATCAATTTTGTGATCAACATTCTCCGCTCGGTCCCCTTCCTTATCCTGATGGTGGTGGTCATTCCCCTGTCCCGGTTTTTTGTGGGTACTTCCATCGGCACCACGGCCACCATTGTGCCTCTGATTATTGCGGCCTTCCCCTTTGTGGCCCGGCTGGTGGAGGCCTCTCTGCGGGAGGTGGACGGCGGTGTGGTGGAAGCGGCTCTGTCCATGGGCTGCTCCCCTCTCCAGGTCATTACCAAAGTGATGATCCCTGAGAGCCGTCCCTCCCTCATCTCGGGCTTTACCACCGCCTTTATCACCATCCTCAGCTACGGCGCCATGGCGGGCGCCATCGGCGGCGGCGGCTTGGGTTCCATGGCCCTCAACCTGGGCTATCAGCGCCGGATGACCATCATCCTGTGGGTGTCGGTGGTGGTGCTGGTGATTCTGGTGCAGATCTTCCAGTCCATCGGTTCCCGGGCCTCGGTGCGGCTGGACAAGCGGGTCCGCAAGGTAGACCGCAAGCAGAAGCGCAAGGCCAACAAGGTAGAAAAGGCAGGCTTTCAATAACAGATTTTGACGGGGTGCGCAAACATATGGGATGCGTACCCCGTCCTTTTGTCAAAAGTGACCACTTGACGAATGGGTATGTGTAGCATATACTAAGTGCAACCCAAATGGGAACTGAATACGCCCCTCAAACGCAAGGAAGAGAAGAGTAGCCATTGAGATACGGCACAGAGAGCCCGGACAGGTGGGAACGGGTACGGAAGGCTTTGGTGAAGATGGTCTTGGAGCGGCGCACCGACTACCGCAAGGTACAGGCTGCGACGGGAGCGCCCGTAAACGCGCGGGAGTATGTCTGTACTCCACAAGGCCCCTGTCGTGAGGCATGGGTGAAGCAAGGTGGTACCACGAAGCCGAAGGCTCTCGTCCTTGAACTGATTCAAGGGCGTTTTTTTGTACTCAAATTGGGGAAAGACCACATAAAAAGGAGAAATGAATCATGAAGAAACTGCTCTCTCTGCTCCTGACGGGCGCTCTGTCCTTCGGCCTGCTGGCCGGCTGCGGCGTCAGCCATGTCGGCACCACGACCCCTGCCGGCGGCACCGAAACCACTCCTGTGGAGTCCAACACCCCCGCCGGTTCCAGCGAGACCCCTTCCACCGCTGAGGGTACCGTCCTCAAGGTGGGCGCCACCCCCGCTCCTCACGCTGAGATTCTGGAGGTGGTGAAGGACATCCTGGCCGGGGAAGGCATCACCCTGGAGATTGTGGAGTTCAACGACTACATCCAGCCCAACCTGGCGGTGGAGAACGAAGAGCTGGACGCCAACTACTTCCAGCAC
>CALWOK010000140.1 GCA_944383125.1 uncultured Flavonifractor sp. | reverse complement strand
CCGGCTCAGGTGGACATGGCGTCCGCTGGCCTCTACCTCCACCGTCAGACGGCGCACAATCTCTTCCGCCAGCCGTTCCACATCCATGGTATCAAGCCCGTTCATACTGTCCCCCCTTGAGTTTGATCATCATAATCCACATCAGAGAGGACAGCCGGTTCAGACCCAGAATCATGTCCCCCCGGGTGACATTGCCATCCGCATCCCGAAAGGCGGCATAGGCGGCTAGCTCCGTCCGGCGCACCAGGGTGCGCAGCCGGTTTACCGCCAGCAGAGCAGGCCCGTCGGTGTGGGCGGGGAGAAAATGGGGCTGGCCCAGATACTTGTCCGGGTAGTGGGAATACTCCCGCAGCTGTCCGGCGTCATAGCCGCACAGGTTCAGCTCTCCCACCGGCTCCTCCAGCACATCGCAGCGGATCAACCTGCGCACAAAGGCCAGCACCTCCTCCAGCTCCTCCACCAGGGCAGGATAGGCTGCCGAAGCCTGTTGGGTCAGCAGAATTTCTGCTTCCAGCAGGTCAATCATCCCCCGGAAGGCAATGCGGGGGTGATCCTTTGGCACCAGAATATTTTCTTTCAGGTGGGTCATATGCTCCGGCTTTTCGTTGAGGGTGGCGCCAAACAGGGTCTGATAGGTCCCGGCAGCCGATGGGGCGGCCCCCTCCCGTCCGGCGGGATAGACCGCCTGGATTTTGTGGGCCGCCAGCCAGTCCTTGGCCCCAGGGGTAAGCACCTCTCCCCGGCCAACCACCACCGGCCCCCGGGTCCCATTGTCCGACATCCGGCGCACATCCTCCCGGGTAAGCAGCGTCATTTACTCACTCTGCCCTTCTGTACCGTGGGGCAGAATGTGATCCACCTCGGCATGGGGACGGGGAATGACGTGGACCGAGATCAGCTCTCCCACCTTCTCGGCGGCAGCGGCTCCGGCATCGGTGGCGGCATTTACGGCGCCTACATCGCCCCGCACCATCACCGTTACCAGACCGCCCCCCACCTGCTCCTTGCCTACCAGCTGTACATTGGCGGCCTTTACCATTGCGTCGGCGGCTTCAATGGCCCCCACCAGTCCCTTGGTCTCCACCATACCCAGTGCATTTGTATTTGCCATCTTTGTCTGAACTCCTTTCCTTTTCGGCTCTGCCCGACTGGGCAGGCCCGCTGTCATGGAAGTGGGGGCCGCTTCCTCCCCCTTGTCGCTTTTCCTGGCCCGTTTCGGCTTGGGGGACATGTTGTCCTCCAGTCCCTCCGGCGTCTCCGCCATCAGGGCATTGGTAAGGGCCTGGGCCTCCTGTAAAATGGCCTCCTGAGGGTTGAGAAGCACCCCGTCGGCGTTGACCTCACTCATACCTTCAGCCTCCGCAGAATCTGCTGTACCAGCTGCTCCAGATCAGGGGTGCTCTCCCCGACACCGGCCCTTCCCCGCAGCTCGTCCAGCTCCTTCACACCCCAGGCTACCCGTTTGATGTTGATAAGATCCAACGGCCCGATGTTGTTGGAAGAGGAAGAACCGCCCACGGCACCGCAGCCCAGGGTAAGGGCAGGGAACAGGCAAGTAGTGGCCCCGATGCCACCCAGAGAGGCAGCCGTATTGACCAATACACGGCTGGCAGGCACCGCAGCGCCAAAGCGCTTGGCCACTTCCTCGTCCTCGGTGTGAATGGAGAAGGTATGGCCTGCCCCTTCCCACTCCAGAATTTCAATACACCGGCGGAGCACCGCTTCCTCGTCCGGCTCCACGTAACAGCCCAGGATAAGCCCCAGCTTTTCACTGGAATAGGGATGACCTTTTCCCACTCCGGTTTCTTTGGCAACCAGCACACGGGCAGAGGGAGGTACCCGGGTCAACCCTGCCAGCTTTGCAACCGTCTCCACACGTTTGCCCACAATGGCAGGATTCATGGTGCCATTGGCCCGAAGAATAAAGCCGGACAGCTTTTTGGTCTCCTCTTCGTCCAGCAGATAGGCCCCCTGGGCCCGGAGAGCGGCTTTGACCGCCGGTTCCATCCGCTGTTCCATGATGATACTCTGTTCACTGGCACAGATGGTACCGTTGTCAAAGGTTTTGGAGTCCAGAATGCGCTTTACTGCCAGCTCCACATTGGCGGTGTGGTGGATATAAGCCGGGCCGTTGCCCGCTCCCACACCAATGGCAGGGGTACCGGAGGAATAGGCTGCCTTTACCATGGCAGCGCCGCCGGTGGCCAGAATCAGCCGGGTGAACGGGTGTCTCATCAGGGTATTGGTGGCCTCCATAGTTGGGGTGGAAACGCAGGAAATACTCCCTGCCGGAGCGCCTGCCTCCTCTGCCGCCTGCCGGATGACCCGCACCGTCTCCAGAATACAGTTCAGGGCGCTGGGGTGGGGAGAAAATACAATGGGATTTCCCCCTTTCAGGCAGATCATAGCCTTATAAATAACCGTAGAGGTAGGATTGGTAGACGGTACCAGTCCCGCCACAACCCCTACCGGCACGCCAATCTCCACCGTCCGGCGTTCCCCGTCCTGGTGAAGGATGCCGTGGGTTTTCTGATCTTTGATGGCCTCATAGAGGGTCAGGGCAGCAAACTTGTTTTTGATTTCTTTGTCCTCTTTTTTGCCAAAACCGGTTTCCTCCACCGCCATGTCCGCCAGCCGCCGGGCATGCTCCGCTCCGGCTCTGGAGATGGCCGCTGTAATCCTGTCCAGCTGTTCCTGACTCATGGCAGACAGCAGGTTCTGGGCCTTTCTGGCCTGGGCCAGCAGATCCCGTACCTCCTGAATGGAGCGGAGATCCTTGTCAAATTCCATTGGGTTACACCTCCTTGGGATGGGCCGCCACCGCCTTCACCGTCTCGGCAAAGGCGGCGCAGGCGGCGTTACAGGCCGCCTGGGTACCAGTGAGCAGACCGCCGCCGAAGTTGGTTTCGGTAGGAGGAGAAAAGAGGGTCACCAGTTCCACATCGGAGGCCTTCATGGCCTCATCCAGTCCCACCATGGCCTCCAGGGGCGGGGCCACCAGATAGGCCAGCGCCTCCCCCTCCTTTACACCTGCCGCCTTGGACAGATAGGTGCCTGTCCGTGAGACAGTATGGGCAAAATAGACAACAGAGTCGTCCTCATTGGCGGAGCGGAAACCAGCTCCGCTGGTGATAAACTCCACACAGG
>CALWOK010000139.1 GCA_944383125.1 uncultured Flavonifractor sp. | reverse complement strand
CCCTGTCGGGGCACACGGCGCGGCGATGGGTGAGCGGAAGCACCACACCATAAAAAGCCAGGCGGAAGGCGCCCCTCAAAGCGCCTTCCGCCTGGCTTTATGCTTCATCAGACAGATTGCTTACTCTTCCCAGTCGGCGAAGTCCACATCCTCCATGGCACAGTCGCACTCGTCCCCGGAGGCCAGACCTCTGACCTTGCAGACCAGTTCCATGATCTTGTCCCAGTAAGCCACAACAGCGTAAATCACCGCACCCAGTGCGGCCAGTACGGTCAGGAACTTCACCATTCCGCAGAAAAACTTTTTCATACTCCAGACAGCCTCCTTTTGTTTGAAACGCAAAGTACCGGTGGGTACAGTGTACACGCTTCCGTGGAAAATTACAAGGGGACAGCCCCACTTTGCTGAAACTTTTTTCCCTTGTAATTTCAAGGAAAATAGAATACAATAGAAGGACAAGTAACTGAATTTCCCCCGCTTTGCGGGGATGCCGGGAACACACCCCAGGAAAGGAAGGGATGGATCCATGAAGCTGCAAACAGAACAGGGCGAAATCACCATCAGCAGCGAGGTGTTTACCAACATTACCGGCGCCGCCGCCACCAACTGCTACGGCGTGAAGGGTATGGCCGTGCGCTCCAAAACGGACGGGCTGGTCCACCTGCTGCGCCGGGAGTCCATGGGCAAGGGCGTCAAGGTAACTTACAATGAGGACTCCTCTGTCTCCATTGAACTGCACATCATCGTGGACAACGGGGTGAACCTGATGGCAGTGAGCCGCTCCATCATGAGCGAGGTCCGCTATATTGTGCAGCGCACCACCGGCGCCACCGTGCGCAATGTGGACGTTTGCATTGACTCCATGGTCATTGGCTGAGGCCGGCCGCCCATTGAAAGGAAGGAACACAGACATGAGAGAGCGCATTGACGGAGCGTCGTTTGCACAGGCCATCATCCACGGGGCCGCCTCCATCAATCTTCAGAAACAGCACATCAACGAGCTGAACGTATTCCCTGTGCCTGACGGCGACACCGGTACCAATATGAGCCTTACCATCTCCACCGCTGCCGCCGAGCTGCAAAAAAAACAGCCCCATACCATCAGCGAGGCCGCCGCCACCAACGCCTCCGCCCTGCTGCGGGGGGCCAGAGGGAACTCAGGCGTTATTCTGTCCCTCCTTTTCCGGGGCTTTGCCAAGGCGGTCAAGGACAAGGATACCATTGACGGCCGGGACCTGGCCATTGCCCTGGACTTTGGCGTGGCAGCCGCCTACAAAGCCGTGATGAAGCCCGCCGAGGGTACCATCCTCACCGTCTCCCGGCTGGCGGCCGCCCGGGCCGCCGACGCCGCCCGCAAAACCCCCAACGACCCAGAAGGGGTGCTGGAGGCCGCCATTGCCGAGGGCCGTGTGGCCCTGGAGCACACCACGGAAATGAATCCGGTGCTCAAAAAGGCCGGTGTGGTGGACGCCGGCGGCGAGGGTTTTCTGGTCATTCTCCAGGGTATGCTGGACTCCCTGCGGGGACTGCCCCTGCCCGAGGGAACCGACCAGTCCCCAAGCGAGCAAAAAACCGACTATGCCGCCATTGCCGCCGAGGAAATTACCTTTACCTTTGACACGGTATTCATTGTCCGCAAGACCACCAACAAGGGGCTGGAGGCCTTTGAGGCCTATCTGAACAGCATTGGCGACAGCCTGGTGATTGGCGAGGATGACGACTGCTTCAAGGTGCACGTCCACACCGATATCCCCGGCGCCGCCCTGACCGAGGCCCAGAAGTACGGCACCCTGGAACTGGCCAAGATTGAAAACATGCGCACCCAGGCGGAAGATCTGGCCGCCGGACGGCACATCCAGAGCACCGATGATCTGGAGGACGCACACCAACACCACGAGGAAGCCGCTCCGGAAGAGCGGACAGTTGCCGCCCCGGAGAAAAAATACGGCGTGGTGGCGGTTGCCGCCGGAGAGGGACTGGCCGCCGTGTTCCGTGACCTGGGGGCCGACGGGGTCATCAGCGGCGGACAGACCATGAATCCCTCCACCGATGATATCATGAAGGAAATTGACGCCACTCCGGCGGAAATTGTCTTTGTGCTACCCAACAACAAGAACATCATTATGGCCGCCGAGCAGTGTACCCGTCTGGCTGAGGGTAAGCAGGTGGTGGTACTCCCCACCAAGTCCATTCCCCAGGGCATTTCCGCCCTGATGGTGATGGACCCGGAGGCCTCCCTGGAGGCTAACACCGCCGCCATGACCGACGCCCTGGACAGAGTCACCACCTCCGAAATCACCTATGCTGCCCGGGATTCCGACTTTGACGGCTTTGCCATCAAGCGGGGCGACTATCTGGCCCTCACCGAGCACCAGCTCTTCGGCACCGACCGCAAGCTGGATAAGCTGCTCCAGCGGCTGGCCGAGGCCGAGTCCCAGCAGAGCGCCGAATTTATCAACATCTTCTATGGTGAGGATGTATCCGAAAAGGACGCCCAGAAAACCCTGGAGCTGTTCACCCAGTGCTGCCCCAACGCCGAAATCACCCTGCTGGCCGGCGGACAGCCTGTGTACTATTATATGATCTCCGCTGAATAAGCCCAATAAAAAAGCTGCCGCATTTGCGGCAGCTTTTTTCTGTTTCCAGGTCTGCGGGTACGATTCTTACCCCTTCCGGGCAGCCAGGGAAACCCAGCCCTTTTCCTCCCGGCGGCGGAATACCTTCAGGCCGTTGCGCTCCAGGGCGCTCTGCACCTCGTCGGCCCGGGTATCAATGATGCCGGAGCACAGGAATACCCCCTCCTCGGTGAGATACTTCCCCGCCTTGGCGGACAGGGGCATAATCACGTCAGCCACAATATTGGCCAGCACCAGGGGATAGCGCTGCTGCCCCAGCTCGGCAGCCAGAGCCTTGTCGGTGAGTACATCGCCCGCCCGGACGGTGTACCGGTCTTTGCCGATGCCGTTGAGGGTGGCATTTTCATAGGCCACATCGGCGGCCTTGGGGTCAATGTCCACCGCTACAGCAGAAGAGGCCCCCAGATTGAGGGCGGCAATGGACAAAATCCCGCTGCCGCACCCCAGATCCAGCACCGGCTGACCGGGGACGGTGTATTCCTCCAGCCCCATCAGGCACAGCCGGGTGGAGGAGTGGTTGCCGGTGCCAAAGGTAAGGCCCGGATTGAGGTACACCGGGGTACGGCCCTCAGGCACCGGCTTATCCCGCTCCCATTCCGGCACAATCCACAATTTATCCCCCACCGCCATGGGCTTGTAATACTTCTGCCAGCTGTGGGCCCAGTCATTTTCCCCCAGGGGAGCGGACACATAGGGCAGATCAATGCCCGTCAGCCACTGCTCCAGCTGGGCCTTGCCGTGGGCATCGTCGGTGACATAGAACTTTACCCGGCAGATACCCCGCATCTGCTCCAGCAGTTCCTCATCCACATAATCCCAGTACTGGTGGTTCTGTTCCAAAAACTGCTTGAAATCTTCCTCGTCTTCTATGGCAAACCCATTGATCCCATTGGCCGTCAGCCGGGCGCACAGGGCGTCCAGCCCCTCCCGGGGGGTGTCCACCGTCACTTCCAACCATTTGATCTCTTCCATTATCGCTTACTCCCCAGGAAAAACAGGGCCAGTGTACCCGGTCCGGAGTGGGCGCCAATGACGGGTCCCACATAGTTGATGATCACCTGCTCCACACCGAAGCGGTCCTTGACGTCCTGAGCCACCTTCTGGGCGTCCTCTAGGCAGTCGCCATGGCTGATGAAGATCACCTGATCTTTCAGATCCAGCACCGTTTCCTCCATATGGTCCACCAGGGCCTTCAGGGAGGCCGCCCGGCCCCGGGCAGTCCCCACCTTAATCAGATGGCCCTCGTCATCCACATGCATCACCGGCTTGATGGACAGCATGGTTCCCAGTACGGCGGTGGCTGCCGAAATACGTCCCCCCCGCTTGAGAAAATGGAGATCGTCTACGGTGAACCAATGGCACAGGTTCAGCTTGTGCTCCTCCACCCAGTCCCGCACTTCCTCCAGGCTTTTCCCCTGGCGCTGCTGCTGCACCGCATACCACACCAGCAGCCCCTGGCCCATGGAGGCGCACAGGGTATCCACCACCACCACCTTCCGCTGGGGATACTGCTCCTCCAGGTCATGGGCGGCAATCTGGGCAGAGTTGCAGGTGGTGGACAGGCCGGAGGAAAAGGCCAGCACCAGCACATCCTTGCCCGCCTGTAAAAAAGGCTCCAGGGTTTCGGTGTACTGGGCCACGTTGGTGGCTGAGGTGGTGGCAAGCCCCCCCTCCCGCAGCTGGCGATAGAACTGCGCCGGGTCCATATCCCGGTTGTCCGGCCAGTTCTGGTAGGTCTTGTCCCCAATGATAAAGGACAGGGGGATGATCTCCACCCCCAGCTGGGCCACCAGCTCCGCCGACAGGTCGGCGGAGGAGTCGGTCAGAATGATATAGTCTCCCATGAAATTGATCCCCTCCTGTTGTTCACTCCACACACCGGAATGGCGGGCTTTACTCCCGTTTCTTCTTGTCCTTGTCGGGCTGGGGCGCTCCTGTCCGCAGCAGCTCCAGAATGCGCTGACAGGCCAGCTTGTCGGCATAGCTGCGCAGGGCCAGGGCCAGGGCCAGGTTGGGCAGCTCCTCTTCTCCCGCCCGGGCGTCCAGCGAACCGGAGGTCACGTCCAGCGCCCGGTCCAGCTCCATACAGAATTGCTGATACAGCTCCCGGGGGGTATGGCCCTGGGCCGCCGCCGCCAGCAGCAGCCCGGCATCCTTCACCGACAGCACCTGTTTCAGGGCGCACAGGGCGGTGAGATAGGCCAGATGGGTGCGGGAATACCGCTTGCCCTCCGCCCGGGGCATGGCTCCATCCTTAATATAATTGTTCACCATGGCAGAGGTGAGGGCCTCGCCCTCCCCGTAGTGAATGAGCTGCCGGGGCATATAGCTGATGAGCTGATCCATATACAGGCCGATATCCGGAAAGCCGTCCCACTCCACCGGACGCTCCCCCTCCAGGCGCTCTTTCAGCTGTCTGATTTCCTCCACAGAGGGTTCCCCCTTCCTGATGTTAAATATCATATCTCATGATATCGCCGCTATTATATCACAGGGATTTTGGAGAAGTAAAGGCCCATGGGGCTGCCCGTGAAAGAACGATTGCCCTTTCCGGCAAAATCACATATAATAGACAAAGCCGCTTTGACTGGAGAGGAAGACTGATTATGAACGTAAACATACTGGCTGTGGGCGATGTGGTGGGGGAGCCTGGTCTGGACTATCTGTCCCGCCACCTGCGCACCCTGAAAAAGCATCTGGACGTCCATTTTACCGTGGTCAACGGGGAAAACGCCTCCGGTGTGGGGATCCTTCCCCGGCAGGCCAGGGATATTTTTGACGCCGGGGCCGATGTCATCACCCTGGGCAACCACACCTGGAACCGCATCCAGATTGCCGACTTTCTGGACCGGGACCCGGGCATCCTCCGGCCGGCCAACTATACCAACCGGGTACCCGGCCGGGGATGGGGGGTGTATGAGGGCATCCAGGGGCTGCGCATCGGGGTCATGAACCTGATCGGCCGGTGCGAAATGGACTGCAACTTTGAAAATCCCTTTACCACTGCCGATAAAGTTTTAAAGCGCATGGAAGGGGTGGACCTGGTACTGGCCGACTTCCACGCCGAGGCCACCAGTGAAAAGGGGGCCATGGGCTGGTATCTGGACGGCCGGGTACACGCCCTTTGGGGGACCCATACCCATGTTCCCACCGCCGACGCCCGCATTTTGCCCAAGGGGCTGGGCTTTGTCACCGATCTGGGGATGACCGGCCCCGACAACAGTGTGCTGGGCATCCGGCCTGAACAGGCCATCAACCGCTTCCTGGGGGGACTGCCCCGGCGGTTTGAGCAGGCCGACGGCCCCTGCCGCCTGGACGCCGTCCTCTTCACCATAGACACCCACCAGGGCCGGTGTGTGGAAGTCACCCGGGTGGACATCCGGGATTGAAACAACCGCCTGCCTGCACCGGCGGGACATGATCTTTGATCCCACTGCGAAAGGAAGCAAACCATGCTGAAATTGATCCACGGGGCGGATTTTCATCTGGACGCCCCCTTTGCCGCTCTGTCCACCGACAAGGCCAGACAGCGGCGGGCCGAGCAGCGGCAGCTGCTGGTACGCCTGGCCGACCTGGTGGAGGAGGAGCAGGCCCAACTGGTGCTGCTGGCCGGCGATCTGCTGGACGGCGGCCAGACCTACCAGGAGACGGTGGAGCTGCTGGCCCATGCCCTGGGACAGCTGAAGGTACCCGTATTCATTGCCCCCGGCAACCACGACTGTTACGGACCCCGCTCGGTATACGCCGGCACCTTCTGGCCGGACAACGTACATATTTTTTCTTCGGTGGGGATCGAGTCGGTAGAGCTGCCCCAGCTGAACTGCGTGGTCCACGGGGCGGCCTTCACCACCCCCCAGGCCGACCGCTCCCCCCTGATGGGCTTTACCGCCCCCGCCGACGGCAGGCGCCACCTGATGGTGCTCCACGGAGATGTGGACGGCAAGGGCCGGTACGGCCCCATTGCCCCGGCAGACATTGCCGCCAGCAACCTGGATTATCTGGCCCTGGGCCACGTCCACACCTGCTCCGGCCTGCAAAAAGCGGGGGAAACCTGGTGGGCCTACCCCGGCTGTCCCGAGGGGAGAGGCTTTGACGAAACCGGAGACAAGGGGGTGCTGTCGGTCTCTCTGGGAGAGAGCCGGGAGGATATCACCGCCCGCTTTGTCCCCCTGGCCGGCCGCCGGTATGAGGTGGTGGAGGTGGATGTGACCGGAGCGGAGAGCGCCGCCGCCGCTTTGGAGGACGCCCTGCCCTCTGCCCCTACGGAGGACTGCTGCCGTCTGATCCTCACCGGTCAGCGGGACTTTCCGCCCCCCGACCTGAACGCCCTGGTAGCCCAGGCGGAACCCTATTATTTCAGCGTCACCCTGCGGGACCACACCCGGCAGCGCCGGGCCCTGTGGGAGCGGATGCGGGAGGACAGCCTCACCGGGCTGCTCCTGCGCACCTTGAAACAAAGCGGGCCGGACTGTGATCTGGCCGCACAATTTGCCCTGGCGGCACTGGAAAACGGGGAGGACCCCTGCCCATGAAGATCAAAACCATGAAAGCCACCTTCGGCAGCCTGGAGCGGCAGGAGCTGACCCTGAAGGACGGGCTGAATATCCTGGAGGCCCCCAACGAGGGAGGCAAATCCACCTGGGCTGCCTTTCTGCGGGCCATGCTCTACGGCATCAACACCAAAGAGCGGGACAAGCAGCATTACATTGCCGAAAAAAACCGCTATCAGCCCGGGAGCGGCGCTCCCATGGAGGGAGTGCTGGAGCTGGAATGGCGGGGAAAAGAGATTACCCTCCGCCGTGGCCCTAAAGGCAATACCCCCTTCGGCAAATTTGAAGCGGTGTACACCGGCACCCAGGAGCCGGTGCCTGAGCTGACGGCAGACACGGTGGGGGAGACCCTCATCGGTGTTCCCCGGGAGGTCTTTGAGCGCTCCGCCTTTGTGGGCCAGGGGGGAACCGGTATTGACGGCGCCCCCGCCCTGGAAGCCCGCATTGCCGCCCTGGCCTCCAGCGGGGAGGAGGATGTGTCCTATACCCAGGTGGAGCGCCGCCTGCGGGACTGGCTCAACCGCCGGAAGCACAATAAAACCGGCTTGATTCCCAAGCTGGAAGGGGAGCTTTCCCAGCTGGAGGAGGCCCAGAGCCGCCATGCCAAGGCCTTCCGGCTGGCCCAGGAGGCCAAGCGGGAGGTGGAAAAGCTCCAGGGAGAGCACAAGCTGCTGGAGGCCGAGCGGGACGCCCATCTGGCCCAGGCCATGACCAAGCGCCGCCTGCGGTGGGAGCAGGCCCAGGAAAGTCTGTCCCAGGCCAAAGCCCAGGTGGAGGCCATCCAGGCCGAGCTGACCCGCTACGGCACCCCGCCTGACCGGGACACTCTGAAAAAGGCCCAGGAGGAGCTGAACCGGCTCAACAGCGTCCACGCCAACCGGAAGCTGGCGGAGGGCCAGCTGGAGGAGGCCAAAGCCGCCCAGCAGGCGGCTGAGCAGGCCGCTGCCGACCCCCTGTTCCCTGACATGACCCCTGACCAGGCCTGGGAACAGGCCAGTGCCGACGTCGAAACCGCAGGGCAGACCGCCCGCACCGGGGGACAGGTGGCTGGCGGCATTCTGCTGGCTGCCGGCGGAATTGGTCTGGTGCTGAGCCTTCTGGGCATCCTGCCCTGGTTCTGGCCCGGTGTCCTGCTGGGAGGCGGACTGGCGGCGGCAGGGGTAGGGCTCATTGCCTGGAGCGCCATGGGAGCCAACCGGGTGAACCGGTCCAGCCAGGAGGTGCTGGCCCATTACAGCGCCCAGACCCCTGAGGATATTCTGGCCCGGGCCAACGCCTACCGGGAGGCCTGTGCGGTGGCAGGGGAGGCCGCCCGGCAGCGGGAGAGCGTGGAGCAGACCCTGGCCCAGCTGATTGCCCAGGATGAAACCACCCGCAAAGCCCTGCTGGAGCTGGTGCGCCCCTTTGCCCCCACGGTGAAGGATACCTTTGGGGTATCCGCTGCAATTTCCCGGGCCTTGAATCTGGAGGAACGGCTGGCCAACGCCCAGGTAAAGCTGGAGGGGGCCGTCCAGCTGGCGGACAGCCTGCCCCGGCCCCAGGAGGGGGTTGTGGACAGCGGCGTTACCCCCCGGTTCGACCCTGCCGAAACCGCACAGCGGCTGGACAGCGCCGCTCAGGAGCTGTCCCGGCTGCGCAGCGGCCTGGCCATGGCCCTGGGCGAGCTGAAAAGCATGGGGGACCCGGCCCAGATGGAGACCCGGCGGGAGGAGCTGACCGAGGAGCTGTCCCGCCGCCGCCGGGAATTTGACGCCCTGGAACAGGCCCTGGATGCCCTGGAAAAAGCCCATTCCGGCTTGCAGGCCCGGTTTTCCCCCGCCCTCAACCAGCAGGCCGGGGAACTGCTGGCCCGGCTTACCGGAGGAAAATACGACGCCGTATCTCTCACCCGGCAATTTGAGGCATGGGCGGAGGAGTCGGGCGGACTCCAGCCCCGGCGGGCTTTGGCCCTGTCCCAGGGGACGGCAGACCAGCTCTATCTGGCAGTGCGGCTGGCGGTCTGCCGTCTGGTGCTCCCCCAGGAGGAGCCATGTCCCCTGGTACTGGACGACGCTCTGGCCAATTTTGACGATGGACGGATGGCCCTGGCCCTGGACTGTCTCCAGGAGCTGGGCCGGGAGCGTCAGATCCTTCTTTTTACCTGCCACAGCCGGGAAAATGCCTGGTTGGCCGCCCAATCCCTTGCATTTGACGGAAATTAGCGCTATAATATGGCCCATTCCAACGGTTTGGAGCTGATGAATTTGGCAAAAGAAAAAGACCGGACGCAGGAGCTGTCCGGCAGGGACGCCCTGAAGGTAGACCTGTATTTCTGGCTGCAGGCCCTGGTGATGGTGCTGGTAACGCTGATCCTCATTTTTACCTTTGTGGGGCGGATCATCGGGGTGGACGGCTCCTCCATGTTTCCCACCCTCCACCACGGCGATATGCTGCTGCTGCAAAGCATCGGCTATACCCCCCAGCAGGGGGACGTGGTGGTGCTCACCAAGGAATTTGACGCTGCCGACGGCCCCATCGTCAAGCGGGTCATTGCCGTGGGAGGGCAGCATGTGGACATTGACTACGGCAGCGGTACCGTATCGGTGGACGGGCAGGTGCTGGAGGAACCCTATATCAACCCCAGCGAGCTGATGCAGGAGCCTGCCTATGAAAACCTCACCTCGGTGGATGTGCCGGAAGGCTCCATCTTTGTGATGGGGGACAACCGCAACCACTCCTCCGACAGCCGGGACGTCACCCTGGGTACCGTGGATGAGCGGTATGTGCTGGGCCGGGCCTTGTGGGTGATGCTGCCCTTCCAGAATTTCGGCGCTATCTCCCATGGCGTCACCACACAGCCATAAACAACAGGAGCGCGGATGCCATATGGCATCCGCGCTCCTGTTGTTTGTCTCAGAACAGCCAGAACAGCAACTCCCGGGACAGGGTCATACCCACTTTCTGCTGGAGGGCCAGAGAGGGGGTATTGTCGGTAAAGACCTGACCATAGGGATATTGACCATGTTCCATGGCATAGGCCACCACCCCCCGCAGCAGGGCCTCCCCAATGCCCCGGCGGCGGTACCGGGGGAGTACCTCCAGCATACCGATGGAGCCTTCGATGTGGAAGCTGACAAACCCGGCGGGCTGTCCCTCCACAAAGGCCCCCAGCATCCCACGGTCCACCGCTCCTTCCATGTATTCCAGTCCCCCGAAGGAATGGCTGTAGTGTTCCTCCGCCCACCTGGCCCAGCGTTTGTCCAGCAGACGCAGCTCCCCGCCAAAGGGGAGAGGTTCAGGCGGATGGGGATGCAGCCAGGCAGACTGGTGGCAGATCTGCTCGGTCTGAAATCCAAAGTGGGCGGCCAGAGTATCTTTGTACCACATCTGATGACCGGTCAGCAGGGTACATCCCTCCATCATGGGCAAAAACTCCGCCAGTACGGCGGGGGTGTCGGCGTCCACAAACCACACCTCGCTGGGCGGGTCGTAAAGAAGCACCCCGCCCGCTCCCGCCCAGCGTACCTGGGCGGTCCCCCGGCGGAGTACCTCCAGCATATCCATGTACAATAACCTGTGACGCTCCAGCCGGGCCAGAGCGGTTTCCCTTTGGTTCATTTGCTTCCTCCTCGGTACAGGGGCAGGGAGATGATAAAGCTGGTCAGCTGTCCGTTGCTCTCGCACCGGATGGTACCCCCGTGCAGCTCCACAATTTCCCGGGCGATGGCCAGACCCAGCCCCGCCCCGCCGGTGCTGGAGGAGCGGGCGGCGTCCAGCCGGTAAAATTTTTCAAAAATGTGGGCCAGCTCCCCCTCGGGAATCTCCAGCCCCTGGTCCCGGATGGTGATTTCCGCCTGACTGCCCACTGCCCGGGCCTCCACCTCCACCCGGCCCCCGGGGATGCTGTAGCTTACCGCATTGCGCAGCACATTGTCAAACACCCGGGCCAGCTTGTCCGGGTCCCCCAGCACCACCAGATGGGGCTGGATGTGAGGCGTACAGGTGAGGGCTTTCTCGCCAAACAGGGGATAAAACTCGTCTGCCAGCTGCTCCAGCAGCATGGACAGCTGGATGGGGCCTTTCTCTCCGGCGCCGCTGTCCAGGTCCATTTTGGTGATATCAAAAAATTCCCCCAGCAGTTCCTCCAGCCGGAGGGCCTTATCCAGGGCAATGCCGGTAAATTTGGCCCGCCGCTCCTCGTCCAGCCCGGGATCATCGTGGAGCAGGGTAAGATAGCCCACCACCGAGGTAAGGGGGGTCTTCAAGTCGTGGGCCAGAAAGGCCACCAGATCCCCCCGGCGCTGCTCCGCCTCCCGTACCGACTGCTCCCGGGCGGCCAGCTGTCCCTGGATGGCGTTCAGATCGTCCTGAATGGGGGCCAGCTCCCGGGCCAGGGATACCGGCTTCTGGGTGGATTCCACCATCTGCCGTGTGGCAGCCCGCACCTCCTCCAGCCAGTGGGTAAACCGGCCCATAGCCAGGTAAAAGGCTACCAGCATGAGCACCATAATGCACAGGGTCAGAATTTCCTGTTTGTTGTCCCGGATCATGGTCTGATAGAGATAGGCGGCGTCCTCCCGGCTCTGTCCAAACAGGCTTTCAGAAGCCCACATAAAAAACCGGGCAAAGGGGTCCTGAAGCACTCCGTCAATCACCACTTCCAGCAGGAAAAGGCCCAGCCCTCCCGCCGCAAAGGTACCCAGCACCACCACCAGCAGCATTTTTAACTTCAAACGGGTATACTTTCCCTTCATAAGGCCTCCTTGGCTTGGGCCGTACCGGTGTGCCGGCCGCATTCCATCCCATCTGACACGGTTTCTGGTATTGTAGCACCAAACTGGCCAAAAGTCACCACCCCCTCCCCGGGCGTCATATTATGTTTTTCTTACGTTTCCCCGGCAGACTTGACGATACCTTCCCCAACCCCATATAATGGGGCAAAAGGGAGGGGAGCGATATGGATACCAGAATCCTTGTGGTGGATGACGAGCCTGAAATTGCCGATCTGGTGGAGGTCTATCTGCAAAGCGAGGGCTTTACCGTATACAAATGCCACAGCGGCGCCCAGGCCCTGGAGGTGGTGAACAGCCGCCAGGTGGACCTGGCCATTCTGGACGTGATGCTGCCCGACAGCAACGGCTTTTCCCTGTGCGGCGAGATCCGGAAGGGACACCATTTCCCGGTGCTGATGCTTACCGCCAAGGCAGAGGATATGGATAAAATCACCGGGCTGACCATTGGCGCCGACGACTATATGACCAAGCCCTTTAACCCCCTGGAGCTGATCGCCCGGGTCAAGGCCCAGCTGCGGCGGTACACCCGCTACAACGAGGCCGACAAGGGGGACAGCCGGGACCTGCTGGACTTCAACGGTCTGGTCATCAACCGGTCCACCCATGAGTGTACCCTGTACGACAAAGAGCTGAACCTGACCCCCATCGAATTTGACATCCTGTGGATGCTGGCGGAAAACCGGGGACAGGTGATTTCCGCCGAGCGGCTCTTTGAAAGCGTGTGGGGGGAGAAGTATCTGGACCGGAACAACACCGTAATGGTTCACATACGCCGCCTGCGGGAAAAAATGGGGGAGCCTTCCCGCAATCCCCGCTTCATCAAAACGGTATGGGGCGTGGGCTATAAAATCGACTGAAAAAGTTTTTTGAAAAACTTTCGCAAAATCAGTTGACAAAGCAGGCTCTTTCCGCTATACTATTTCTTGCCCTGTTCATCCGGGTAAAACGGCGGCATAGCTCAGGTGGCTAGAGCATACGGTTCATACCCGTAGTGTCCCCGGTTCAAATCCAGGTGCCGCTACCATGGACCCAAAAGACGGCACAAGCCGTCTTTTGGGATCACCCTTCCGGTACCGGCCGCTTGGCAACCCGGCCCGTTGGTCAAGTGGTTAAGACACCGCCCTTTCACGGCGGTAACACGAGTTCGAGTCTCGTACGGGTCACCATATGGAGGCGTAGCTCAGCCGGTAGAGCACTTGCTTCACAC
>CALWOK010000138.1 GCA_944383125.1 uncultured Flavonifractor sp. | reverse complement strand
TGCGGGTTTTGGGAGGATGAGGCCCCATCAGCCCCTTGGCCCAGGCGTCCTCAATGATGCCCAGCTCATTTTCCCGGACGGTCACCGGGTCCCCATGGAGGCCGCAGGTACAGGCCGCCTCGCACAGAGCGGGGCATACCCGGCCGGTAAACTCGGGGAAATTGTTGGTTTTCAGCAGCCGCTCCAGGGCGTGGCTGAAATTTCCGGTATAGATGAGGTCGTTCCACTCGGGAATCAGGTTGTGGAGGGGACAGCCGGACACCATGCCGCCCAGCACCGCCCCCGACTGGCAGAAGGGAACCCCGCAGGCCATGCACCGGGCGCCTTGCCGCCGCCGCTCCTCCCGGCTCAGCCGGGGATGAAATTCGTTATAATGTGTGATGCGCGCCTGCGGGGCTTCTGAGGGGTTCCCCTGGCGCTGATATTCCAAAAATCCCGTGGGTTTTCCCATGGTTACTCCCCCTTCTGGTGGGTATTCACATAAAAGGCCTCCACCTGGGCCTCCTCCCGGCTCATGCCCTTTTCTTCATACTGGGCAATGGTGCGCAGCATCCGGTCATAGTCGTGGGGCAGAATCTTCTTGAACAGAGGCAGCATCTCCTCAAAGTGCTCCAAAATACCCCTGGCCTTGGGGGAGCCGGTGGCCTCCGCATGGGCCTGGATGAGGGCTTTCAGCTCGGCAATGTCGTGCTTTTCGGTGACAGGCTCCATGGATACCAGGGCCTTGTTGAGCCGCAGATACAGGTCCCGTCCCTCATCCAGCACATAGGCCACGCCGCCGCTCATACCGGCGGCAAAGTTTTTGCCCGTCCGGCCCAGCACCACCACCCGGCCGCCGGTCATATACTCGCAGCCGTGGTCGCCTACCCCTTCCACTACGGCAGTAGCGCCCGAATTGCGCACGCAGAACCGCTCTCCGGCCACGCCGTTGAGGAAGGCCTGTCCGCTGGTGGCGCCGTACAGGGCCACGTTGCCCACCAGAATGTTGCCTGCCGGGTCAAAGGGGCTGTTCTTGGGGGGATAGACCACCACCCGGCCGCCGGAAAGGCCCTTGCCCAGATAGTCGTTGGCATCTCCCTCCAGCTCCAGGGTAAGTCCTTTGGGCAGGAAGGCGCCGAAGGACTGCCCGCCGCCGCCGGTACAGCGGACGGTAAAGGTGTTGTCCGCCAGATTGCTGCCGTGGAGCCGGGTAATATCAGAGCCCAGAATGGTACCCACCGCCCGGTGGGTGGAAGAGACAGCCACGTCCAGGGTCTTGGGGGTACCCTTGCTGAGGGCAGAGCCCAGCTTGCGCTCCAGCAGCTTCAGGTCTACCGTGTCCTCCAGGCGGAAATCATAGGCGTCTGCCGGGTCAAAGTGGGTCTTTTCGGCCCCCGCCCAGGGATTGTCCAGCAGGGCGGACAGATCTACCGTAGCGGCCCGGTGGTTGACCGCCGGACTGCGGACGGCCAGCAGGTCGGTACGGCCCACCAGTTCCTCCACGGTGCGCACGCCCAGCTTTGCCATGTGCTCCCGCAGCTCCTGGGCAATGAAGCGCATGAAGTTGACCACATATTCCGGCTTGCCCTGGAAGCGCTTGCGCAGCTCCGGGTTCTGGGTGGCCACGCCCACGGGACAGGTGTCCAGATTGCACACCCGCATCATGACGCAGCCCATGGTCACCAGGGGGGCGGTGGCAAAGCCGAATTCCTCGGCCCCCAGCATACAGGCAATGGCCACATCCCGGCCGCTCATCAGCTTGCCGTCGGTTTCCACCACCACCCGGGAGCGCAGGCCGTTCTGGATCAGCGTCTGGTGGGTTTCCGCCAGGCCCAGCTCCCAGGGCAGGCCGGCGTTGTGGATGGAGGTGCGGGGAGCGGCGCCGGTGCCGCCGTCATAGCCGGATACCAGCACCACCTGGGCCCCTGCCTTGGCCACACCGGCGGCGATGGTGCCCACCCCCGCCTCGCTGACCAGTTTCACGGAAATGCGGGCCTGCCGGTTGGCGCACTTCAGGTCGTAGATGAGCTGGGCCAGATCCTCAATGGAGTAGATGTCGTGATGGGGGGGCGGGGAGATCAGGGTGACGCCGGGGGTGGAGTGGCGGCACCGGGCAATCCAGGGGTACACCTTTCCGGCGGGCAGATGGCCGCCCTCGCCGGGCTTGGCCCCCTGGGCCATTTTGATCTGGATTTCCTTGGCGCTCACCAGATATTCGCTGGTGACGCCAAACCGGCCGGAGGCCACCTGCTTGATGGCCGAGTTGCGGGTGGGGTCGGCCAGCCGGTCAGGCTCTTCGCCGCCCTCGCCGGAGTTGGACTTGCCCCCCAGCAGGTTCATGGCCTGAGCCAGACACTCATGGGCTTCCCGGGAGATGGAGCCGTAGCTCATGGCCCCGGTTTTGAAGCGGCGCACAATGGAGTCCACACTCTCCACCTCTTCCAGGGGGAGGGGGGTGTCGGCATACTTCATGTCCAGCAGGCCCCGGAGGGTGTGGGGCTGGGTTTCGTCGTCCACCAGGGCGGTGTACTGCTTGAACAGGTTGTAATCTCCCTGACGGGTGGACTGCTGGAGCAGGTGAATGGTGCGGGGGTTGTACATGTGGTCTTCCCCGTCGGAGCGGGCCTTGTGGGCGCCCAGGCTGTCCAGGGTGGGGTCGGTCTCCAGGCCCAGGGGGTCGTAGGCCTTGGAGTGGTTGCGTTCCACCATCTGGGCGATCTCCTCCAGACCAATGCCGCCTACCCGGGAAACGGTGTTGGTGAAGTATTTGTCAATGACCTCCCGCTTGATGCCGATGGCCTCGAAAATCTGGGCGGACTGGTAGGACTGGAGGGTGGAAATGCCCATCTTGGAGGCAATTTTCACAATGCCGTGGAGCACAGCGGAATTGTAGTCGTCCACAGCGGTGTGGTAGTCCTTGTCCAGCAGACCCTCGTCAATGAGCTCTACAATGGTTTCTTCTGCCAGATAGGGGTTGATGGCCCGGGCGCCGTAGCCCAGCAGAGCGGCAAAGTGGTGGACCTCCCTTGGCTCGGCGGACTCCAGCAGAATGGAGACAGCGGTGCGCTTTTTGGTGCGGATCAGGTGCTGCTCCACGGCGGACACCGCCAGCAGAGCGGGAATGGCCACATGGTTTTCATCCACGCCCCGGTCGGACAGCACAATGACGTTGGCCCCGCCCCGCCAGGCCCGGTCTACCGCCAGGGCCAGATGGTCCAGCGCCCGGTCCAGGGGGGTATTTTTATAGAAGAGGATGGAGACGGTGGCCACCTGGAAGCCGGGCTGGTGCATGGCCTTGATCTTCATCATATCGGTGGAGGTGAGAATGGGGTTGTGAATCTGGAGTACCCGGCAGTTGTCCGGCCCTTCTGCCAGCAGGTTGCCGTCATCCCCCACATATACGGTGGTGTCGGTGACAATTTCCTCCCGGATGGCGTCAATGGGAGGGTTGGTCACCTGGGCGAAGAGCTGCTTGAAATAGCTGAACAGAGGCTGATCCCGGTGGTCCAGTACTGCCAGGGGGATATCGGTACCCATGGCGGCGGTAGGCTCTGCCCCGGTGCGGGCCATGGGCAGGATGGTGTCCCGCACATCCTCATAGGTGTAGCCGAAGGCTTTCTGGAGGCGGTGCAGCTCCTCCTTGGGGTGGTGCTCCACCCGCCGGTTGGGGATGGGCAGATCCTTCAGGTGGAGCAGATTGCGGTCCAGCCATTCGCCGTAGGGCTGCCGGGCGGCGTAAGACTCTTTCAGCTGGTCATCTCCAATAATGGCCCCCTTCCGGGTATCCACCAGCAGCATCCGTCCGGGCTGGAGCCGGGATTTTTCTACAATCTGATCTGCCGGCAGATCCAGTACCCCCACCTCAGAGGAGAGAATGAGCCGCCCGTCGGCGGTGACATAGTACCGGGAGGGCCGCAGGCCGTTGCGGTCCAGCACCGCCCCCACCACATCACCGTCCGAGAAGAGGATGGCGGCAGGGCCGTCCCATGGCTCCATCAAGGTGGCATAATACTGGTAGAGGTCATGCTTGGAGCGGGACATGGTTTTGTCCTCCATCCAGGGCTCGGGAATGCAGGCCATCACCGCCAGAGGCAGCTCCATGCCTGCCATCATGAGAAATTCCAGGGTGTTGTCCAGCATGGCCGAGTCGGAGCCTGCCACATTGACCACCGGCAGCACCTTGTCCATGTGGGCCTCCAGCAAGGGGGAGGACATAGTTTCTTCCCGGGCCAGCATCCGGTCCACGTTGCCCCGGATGGTGTT
>CALWOK010000137.1 GCA_944383125.1 uncultured Flavonifractor sp. | reverse complement strand
GTCGGAGGAAAGGGGCTGGAGCAGGCTGTACAGATCGGCAGCCAGCCCCAGAGAGGCCCGGCAGCACTGAGGGTCATCCTGAAGATAGGCAAAGATGCGTTCAAAACGTCGGTCCAGATCGGTACACAGGGCCAGCAGCACACAGAAGGCCTCCCACTGGCTCAGGCCAAACCGTTCCGTCAGATCGGGAAAGGGGAGGGGAACTCCGGCCAGCCGGGAAGCCGCAATCCGGTGGCGGATGTGGTTCCATGCGCTGACTGCCTCAGGCAGAGGCTCCAGGGGCAGGGCATGGCGGGAACGGCCCAGCAAAGCGGTGTGAAATTGCGCTTCGGTCACCACCATCCCCCGGGTGGCATAGGGGGTATCTTCATTGTGGTTGTACTCAGCATAGGCGGTACACAACAGACTTACCAGCCCCAGCAGATCATCCATCAGTTCTGCTGCTGCTTCATACGGACCCTCCTGTGAGGTGGAAAAATAGATGGAATACAGCCTTTCTTCCTGTTGCGACAAGCCAATCCCTCCGATCTTTTTTGCAGAAATCCTACTGGGATTATAGCAAAGCACAGAACGGCCTGCAATGCACCTGCTGCAAGAAAAACAGAAAGAATCCTAAAGAATCTCTAAAATCTGAAGCAAAATGAGGGTGTCTCCTTTCCAGACACGGTACCCCATGCTATAATAATCGCAAATTACAATGGGAATTGTGCGGAAATGGAGGCGAAGGGATTATGCCAAAGCAAACCAGTTCTTTACAGGATTATCGTGATGATATTGCCAGACGCAGTCAAAGGGACCGGAGTGAGGCCATCGACCGGCATAGGGAATACCTGAAAAGCATTGACGGGTTTACTGCCCAGAGATTGGCCCATAGTAAGCTGATAGAAGTTGAAAAGTTCATGGGAATGCGTAACTCCGGGGAATTTGAGGCCATTTTGGGTACGCTCAGGATGATTGACAGGGTAATGGATGGACTGATGACCGAAGAGGTCAGAGCGTTTTCCGTGGAAGGTCTTTTGGATGCCTATGCCACCCTGATGATGCAGTGCGATACCTACTTGGCACACCACAGCTCCAGGCGGTTTACCAAGGCAGGCAAGCACCGGGTGGAAGCCATCCGCAACCTGCGGCAGCTGGTGGATGACGAGGCCCAAATGGTACATGCTGCCCTGTCGGAAACCAGTACGTTTGAAGGCGGTATTACCCTGCGGCAGCTGCTGGCTGGTATGCGTCCCCTGCAGGAAGCCGTGCCGGAAGCCAGCCAGGCCGCTATCCCCCAGGCGGTGGAGTTCGGCCCGGAACAGAGTCCGGAGGTCAACGACCCCATTCGCAACCTGAATCGGATACGGGACACCTTGAAACAGGATCAAACTGTGGACGCCAACACCAGGGCCATACTGGATGTACTGCTGGAGCAGATCAACCGGGCCAGATTGGATGGCCTGGACAGCCTGGGAGCAGAGTTGATCGAACGGATGGTGGATCTGTGCAGCCAGGGGGAGGAGGGCGGCATCCTGGTCCAACTGGCGGAGACGGCCAGGGCATATCAGTCCGAGCTCCACCTGGAGAGCACCTCCCAGGATACAATCATCCAGGGACCCAGGATGAAGGACGATGAGCAGTTTGACTGGAAAAACCAGGGCGATATGATGTATCCGGAATATCGATACCTTTCGCCGCAGGTGGCCCGTTATCTGGCCTCTAATGTGGAGATAAACCGGGACGGCTCTGCGGGACAGGCGCAGATCTATGGTGCTGACAGTAAGGGAGAGGAAATTCAAGAAGGTGTGGCGCATGGGTATATTCTTTCGCCCCACTCCTTTGCGATTAACAGATATCTGCGAAACTTGCATGACCGCAGCGGTTATCAGGATGATGCGGTACACAAGAGCTTCCGGTCCCTGACCACCATCAGCACGCTGGATCAAGCGGCTGCGGGAACGCCTCTGCCGGAAAAGACCAGGTTACACCGGCTGCTCAATTTACCCTATCTGCAGTATGTGTTCGGAATGGAGTCTCCCGGCAGTGGAATGACCGTCCATCCAGAGGCCGCCCGGATGGTCAACAAGCAAGCCGGTAAAATTGTCACAGACAGCAATTTTATGTGTACCGGCTTTGCGGCTGACACCATGTTCCTCAGCAACCCCATTATGCTGACGCTGCTGTGTGACGAAGGTACCAGGGTATTTCCCACAGGCAATCTGGCGGAAGGAGAAATCATCCTGGGGCGCAACACCAGTTATATGATTCTGGGGGCTGTGATGCGGGGAAAGGACAATGCCGTCCGTATTCCTGCATCCCACTTAAATCAACGCAACCAATACATGGAAGGCGGAGAATCGGTTGCGGAATACCAAGGACTGGAGATTTTTGCCAAGGTTATCCGCAATCAGGAACCGGTAACGAACAAAGCCCAGTCTCCCGATGCCTTTCATGCCTTTATGGCCAAGCAGATCTCTTACGAAGGGCTGTACGGGTCCCACGGGGACAACATCCACCGCAACGCCTACCTGCAAATGGCCCGGGCAGATCAGGCCAGCCTGGATGAGCAGGAGGCCGCCGCTATGGACGAGTATACCAACGACTCGGCCAACATCAACAAGCGGCTGCGCAGCAAAGAGGTGGAGCATGATGTGACAGACGCCCAGAATGTATTTATGAAGCGGGCATTTGCCAAACACCCCATCCCGGTGGACATGACGACATACCGGGGTGTGTCTGACGGATTCCTGACCTTTCTGATGTCCAGCCATCCGGATCAGTTCCCAGATGAGAAATGCAAGGATTTGATCCAGCCCGATGGAACTCTGAATCATGGTGAGATGAAGAATGGGGACTGGTACAAGCAATTCGAAGGGATGACATTTCAGGACGCCGCCTTTGTCAGTACCTCCACCAACAAATACTTTGCCCGCCGCTGGGCCAACATGGTGCGGCATAATGAAGAGGCGGCAAAATATCAGGATAAAACCGATGCGGACAGCCAACAGCAACTGGCAAAGCACACGGGGCATCAGCAATTCAGTGATATCCGGGGCGCTCATGTGCTGAATATGAAGCTGCCGGCAGGTACCCGGGCCATGTTTGTAGACACTATGTTTACCCGCACCGGACGGGCCAGAGGACAGGATGAGCTGACGCTGGATGCCGGCTATACCTACCGGATCACCCGTGTGGAAGAGGTTGGCCCCGGAATGCTGGAAATGGATGTGGAATGCCTGAGCTGAGGAGGAAATCGTCTATGGATCATGAGAAGAGACCTGCGGTTCCGGATGAGGAACGGGTGCAGGAGTTTGTCTATCGCCGGGAGGATAGGGTGCATGTGGTACACAACAGTGAGCTGCAATGTGCCAACTGCCGTTACACCCTGCCCAGCACCGGCATCTGCCAAAAATATCAGTTAAAGCCCAGGGAGGTATTGCTTCGGCAGGCTCCCTGCCCGGAGTATGTACCGGTGGAGGGTCAGGAGCCTGTGACGATATCCCCGCCGGAGGAAACGGTGCCTGTCGTCACCCATACGCCCCAATGTGTGGACTGCGTCCATAACCTGGGCCGGATGGACTGTGCTATGTTTGTCCGCAAGCCGGAAGAGATGTTGATGAACCAGCGGATTTGTCCGGCCCATCAGCCGGAAGTGTAGCGTCATCAGGCAGGATGATGCCTGTTTCAGAAGAACCGCTGTCCCAGTTCCAATCAATGCGGGAGTTGTCCGGAAGAAATCCGTCTGCCGTGATAATCTGACATACAAAAGAGGCCGGGGGTATGTGAAGGGAGTCATAGGACGTGCGCTGAAGCTGCTTTCTTTACCGGATGTTTGAGTCATTTCAGAGACAGCTACCGACGCATTGCTGGGGGAGGGGGCAAAGTACGAGACTGCCGGTTCGCTACAAAACGGTATGAAAAACGTGGGTGAGAGCCGTCAATATGACGGTTCTCACCCACACTTTCTTTGACCGGATATTTCACACTTTATTTTTCAACAGGCACAGCGGAAAACACAAGAGGATACTACAGGGAGAATATGACGGCAACAGGTCCGTCTCCTAATTTTTCCTGCAACCCGGTGGGATCATTGATCCGGGCAAGCCGGGTGAAGCTCCAGGTGTTGGTGCCATAGTAGATGGTGATCTGATTTCCCTGGTAGAGGATGATATCGCCAGGCTGAGTGGTGATCTGC
>CALWOK010000136.1 GCA_944383125.1 uncultured Flavonifractor sp. | reverse complement strand
GCCTGCTTCCCGGAGCAGCACAGGCTGGCGGCAGAATTCTTCCAGAGAGAGCAGCTGGCCCTGCCGGAAGGTACCGTCGGCCGGACAGATGACGGCCAGATGATCCTCTTTGTCTGCAAGTGGTATCATCAAGCCAAGAGGTGAGAGGTTTGCAATCAAGAAAAAAACAACGGATGACCCTGTTTCTGGCTGCGTTTCAACTCAGTGCCTGTACCTTTGGCGGAGGATTTGTCATCATTCCGTTGATGCGGAGGAAGTTTGTACAGGAGCTGGGGTGGATTGGAGAGCAGGAGATGCTGGATCTGACCGCCATTGCCCAGTCCTCCCCGGGCGCCATCGCCGTCAACGCCTCCATTCTGGTGGGCTATCGGGTGGCAGGGCCGGCAGGGGCATTGCTGAGCGTGTTGGGTACTGTGCTGCCGCCGCTGATCATCCTTTCGGTGATCTCCCTGTTTTATGCCGCATTCCGGGATAACCGGTTTGTGAGCATGGCCATGACCGGTATGCTGGCTGGGGTGGGAGCTGTGATCTGTGATGTGGTGCTGCACATGGGCTGGTCGGTGGTCAGGCTGCGGCAGCCGCTGCCGTTGCTGGTGATGGCAGGGGCCTTTGCCGCAGTGTACTGGTTTGGAGTCAATCTGATCCTGGTGATTCTGGTGTGCGGTGTTGTGGGCGGCCTGGATGCCTGGCGCCGGGAGCAGAGCAGAAGGGAGCTGGGCTGAGATGATTTACTTACAGCTGCTGTGGAGCTTTCTCCAGATCGGGCTGTTCAGCATTGGGGGCGGTTATGCCGCTATGCCGCTGATCCAGCACCAGGTGGTGGAACTGCATTCCTGGCTTACCATGACCCAGTTTGCCGACATTATGACCATTGCTGAGATGACACCAGGCCCCATAGCCATCAACTCGGCTACCTTTGTGGGGATTCGGGTGGCCGGGCTTCCCGGGGCGGTTATTGCTACTGTGGGATGTGTGCTCCCTTCCTGTGTGATTGTGCTGCTGCTGGCCATGCTCTATTACCGCTTCAAGGGCCTGTCTCTGGTACAGGGGATCCTCTTTGGCCTGCGGCCTGCGGTTATTGCCATGATCGCATCGGCGGGGCTTTCTCTGGTCCTGCTCTCCCTTGGCGGCGGTACCAGCCTGCTGGCGGGAGGCAGCCTGGACGGCATTGCTCTGGTGATTTTTGCAGCAGGGCTGGTTGTGCTGCAGCGGTGGAAGGTCAACCCCATCTGGATCATGACCGGTGCGGGCTGTGATCCGAAAAACCCAGGTATCCGGAGACTGGAACGGAACAAGGGAAGGCCGCACCTATCTGCTGGAGGATCCGTCCGGTGAGTGCTATGCGCAGGCCTGGCCCATCTGCGATGACCAGTCCGCACCCAACCCGCCGCCCCTGAACCGGATGCCAAGGGTAGACCACGCCCGGCTGCGGTGGGAAGCGAGGGAGTACCTGCTCATCATGCAGAACAGCCGGACCTACGGCCTGCTTTCCATGAACGGGAAAAAACTGGTGCAGATTGAGCACCAGGGGGTAACCGGCGGGTGGCAGGTGGAGACATGGAAGGACTTTGCACCGCCGTTCTTATGCGGCCTGTTTGTATTCTGCCACTATCTGGAGCGGGAAAATGAGCTGATGATTGTCTGAATGCCAACTGTGCCTGTCGCTTTTCTGCGACAGGCACAGTTGGCATTGGTTCAGTTTCTGGTGCTGACCGCCTGAAAGACGGCCACCGAGCGGGGGCCAAGCTCCAGCCCGGTGCCGTGAAAGGGAGTTTGGGGAGAGAAGGAGTGGGGATCGGCGGTGTGGAGCACCAGAGTCCAGCGCAGACCGGTGGGCAGCTCGGGCAGCCCCTGCCAGTGGGGTTCCCAGTGGGCATTGACGGCAAGCAGGATCATATCGTCCTGGGTATCCTCCTGATTGCGTCCGGTGAAGAGAACGCCAAGCTGACGGGTTTGCTCGGTGATTTCCGCATTCCAGGGGGAGGCGTTGTGCAGGGAGAGGGAGGGCCAGCCGCACCGGGCGGGGGCAGTCTCGCCCCGTACAATGGGGTGGGCTTTGCGGAAGGCAATCATGTGGGAGACAAACTGGAACAGCTCCTGATGCTGCTCCAGCCGGGACCAGTCCAGCCAGGAGATTTCATTGTCCTGACAATAGGCGTTGTTGTTGCCGAATTGGGTGTTGGCAAATTCGTCTCCCGCCAGGAACATGGGGGTACCCCGGCTGCACAGCAAGACCGCAAAGGCATTTTTCATCAGCCGCATCCGCAGGGAAAGGATTTCCGGGTCGTGGGTATCGCCCTCCGCCCCGCAATTCCAGCTGTTGTTGTCATTGGCCCCGTCGGTATTGTCCCAGCCGTTGGCCTCATTGTGCTTTTCATTGTAGGAATAGAGATCGTGGAGGGTGAAGCCGTCATGACAGGTGAGAAAATTCACAGAGGCATTCTGCCGCTGGGAGGGGGGATACAGATCGGCAGAGCCGCAGATCCGCTGCACCGCCGCCCAGGCCTTGCCTGCGTCCCCCTTCAGGAAGCAGCGCAGATCGTCCCGGTATTTGCCGTTCCACTCGGCCCACCGGTTCCAGGAGGGGAAGGAGCCTACCTGGTACAGCCCGCCGGCGTCCCAGGCCTCGGCAATGAGTTTGACCCGGCCCAGAATGGGGTCAAAGGCCAGGCTCTCCAGCAGGGGAGGCTCAGACAGGGGGGCGCCGTCGGTATCCCGGCCCAGGATGGAGGCCAGGTCAAACCGGAAACCGTCCACCCGGTACTCCACCACCCAGTACCGCAGGCAGTCCAGAATAAACTGCCGCACCACCGGATGGTTGCAGTTGAGGGTATTGCCCACACCGGAAAAATTATAGTATTTTCCATCAGGGGTAAGCAGATAGTAAATGTTGTTGTCCAGTCCCTTGAAGGAGAAGAAGGGGCCGTGCTCGTTGCCCTCGGCGGTGTGGTTGACCACCACATCCAGAATGACCTCGATGCCGTGTTCATTTAACGCCCGGATCAGCCGTTTCAGCTGGGTCCCCTCGTGGTTGTACTCCAGGGTGGCGGTATAGCTGGTGTTGGGGGCAAAAAAGCACACCGTATTGTATCCCCAGTAGTTGAGCACCTGACGGCCGTCGACGATGCGCTCATCTGCCATCTCGTCAAACTCGAAGATGGGCATCAGTTCCACCGTGTTGACGCCCAGATTCAGCAGATAAGGGATTTTTTCCAGCATCCCCTCAAAGGTGCCGGGATAGTGTACCTTGGAGGAGCTGTGCCGGGTAAAGCCCCGGACGTGGGCCTCATATATGATCATATCCTGAAAGGGGAGGTGGGGATTATGGAAATCCCCCCAGTCAAAGATGTCCTCCACCACCCGGGCATGGTAGGAGCAGCCAGGGGTCTGAGTGCTCCCCCAGACACTCTGCCCGGTGACAGCCCGGGCATAGGGGTCCAGCAGGAATTTGGTGCGGTCAAACAGCAGGCCACGGTCGGGGTCATAAGGCCCGTCCATGCGGTAGGCGTACTCAAATTCCCGGATGTCCAGGTCAAAGACGATCATGGAAAAGGTATTGCCAATGCGGTAGTTTTCCGGGAAGGGGAGCACCGCAAAGGGCTCCTGCTGGGCCCGGTGGAACAGGCACAGCTCACAGTAGGTGGCATTGATGGAGTGGATGGTAAAGCTGACCCCGCCAGGCACCACATTGGCGCCATTCAAAAGAAAATGGCCTGGGCGCACCTGGAATCCGGCAATGGTGTCGGTGGCGGACAGGGGCTTGAGGGACAGCCCGGTGGTGGCATTCATGGAGGGAAGTGAAACCATGGGAAACACTCCTTTTCACACTGTGGGCGCTGCCGCAGCAGCGCCCACAAACGTGCAGTGGTTCAGTTGGCGTAATAATTGATCAGACACCCGGCCAGGACGATATCCCGTTCTTCCCGTGTCATGCCGGGGAGACGGAGCGTAACCGGCTGTTCTACGCCGTTCTGGCGCAGGATGGCGGAAATCTCCTCCGCACCGCTGTCCACAGCGGCCCGGATGCCGGGCAGGTAGAGCTGGTCGCCGGGCTGGACGTTCCAGTCCTTCAGTCCTTCTGCAACAAAGGGCAGCATACCCCAGTTGACCACGTTGGAGCGGTAGCGCTTGGTGGCGTACTCGGCAGCCAGGTTGGCCACGCCGCCCAGCACCCGCTGGCAGGAGGCGGCCTGCTCCCGGGCGGAGCCATCGCCGGGCTTGAGGGCCATCACCAGAGAGCCAAGGCCGGTGTCCTTTCCGTCGTGGCCCAGAAGGGCCTCTTTTACTTCGGGCGCGTCCGGGTTGGTGCGGCGCAGCTTCTCCACCGCCAGAATCTCCTTGGCCCGGGGGACATACTGGGGGTCCTTGCGGCTCAGGGCAAACTCAGACAGCTTGATGGGATTGGAGCGGTAGGAGGAGGTCTCGCCGGAGGGGATCAGCTCGTCGGTGGTGGTGACGGGGTCGTAAATGGCGGAGCATACGGTCAGCAGCAGGTTGTCCGGCAGGGCCACCTGCTCCGGCCAGTCGGCAATGTTGGGACCGAACACCAGCTCCTGGCTGGGGTCGGCCTTGCCTACGCCAAAGTACACTCTGGCCTTGTAGGGGGTATCGTCATAGGCGAAGGGCTCCACAGCGGGGTCGGCGGGGGGATCGGGCAGCTGATCGGCGCCGGTGAGCACACCGCCGTTGCGGGCGGTGGCGGCAATGGAGCGGGCGTCCATCAGGGCTACATAGGAAACCTGGCCGTCAGAGGGCTTGGAGCCTTCCCGGTTGGGGAAGTTGCGGGTGGAGTGGCGGATGGAGAAGGCGCCGTTGGCAGGCACATCCCCGGCGCCAAAGCAGGGGCCGCAGAAGCAGGAGCGGATGGAGGCGCCGGCCGCCATCAGAGAGGAGATGTAGCCCCGGCGGGTCAGTTCCAGGTTGACGGGCTGGCTGGTGGGGTAGACCGACAGCCAGAACTCATTGGAGCCGATGGGATACCCCTCCAGAATCTGAGCGGCCCGCACAATATTCTGATAGGTGCCGCCGGAGCAGCCGGCGATAACGCCCTGGTCTACCATGAATTTGCCGTCCACCATTTTGTCCAGCAGGGAGGCGGGCTTGCTCTTCAGCTTGAGCTGGTGCATGGTGTCCTCGTCCACCTGGTGGAGCAGGTCGGCCATGTTCTCCTGGAACTCCTGGATGGTATAGGCGTTGGAGGGGTGGAAGGGGAGGGCAATCATGGGCCGGATCCGGTCCAGCGCCACCTCAATCACCCCGTCGTAATAAGCGCCGTCGGCGGGGGCCTGGGGCTTGAACTCCGTTCCACGGCCCAATACGGCCAGATGCTCCTTCAACGTGTCATCGGCAGGCCACACGGAGGACAGGCAGGTGGTCTCGGTGGTCATCACGTCAATGCCGGAGCGGTAGTCCATAGACAGATTGGCCACGCCGGGGCCGAAGAACTCCATAACGGCATTTTTTACGATGCCGTCTTTGAAGGTGGAGCGGATCAGCTCCAGGGCCACATCCTGGGGACCGACGCCGGGGATGGGAGCGCCGGTGAGGTAGATGGCAATCACCTTGGGATAGGCGATGTGATAGGGCTTGCACAGCAGCTGGCGGGCCAGCTCGGGGCCGCCCTCGCCGATGGCCATGGTGCCGTAGGCGCCATAGCGGGTGTGAGAGTCGGAGCCGAGGATCATCTTGCCGGGGGCGGCATAGCGCTCCCGCATGTAGGAGTGAATGACACTCTGGTGGGCGGGAACAAATTCACCGCCGTATTTCTTGGCCGCAGACAGGCCGAATACATGGTCATCCTCATTGATGGTGCCCCCCACGGCGCACAGGGAGTTGTGGCAGTTGGTGAGCACATAGGGCAGCGGGAATGCCTCCATTCCGGAGGCCCGGGCGGTCTGGATGATGCCCACATAGGTGATATCGTGGGAGGCCATGGCGTCAAATTTGATGGCCAGATGCTCCATGGAACCGCTTGAGTTGTGGGCCTCCAGGATGGTGTAGGCCATGGTACCCTGTCTGGCCTGCTCCGGGGCGGGCAGGCCGGCGGCCGGGCCGTCCTGAACCGGGATAAAACTGCCGTTTTTATAGTACATTCCCTGCGGGGAGATGTTGAGCATGGGATTCCCTCCAATCTGTTAGCTTCTCTTTATGATAACAATGATTGACAAAAAGTGCAAGACATTTATCAGGCTCTTGCAAATACGGAAGGGTCAGTCCTTGTGATCCTCTACGATTTCACCGCTGCGGAAGGCGTCCACCAGGGACATCAGATCGTCAATCTGCTCCTGGAGCTGACGGCCCACGTCGGTGTTGGCGATTTTCAGCCGGGACTCCAGCCGCTCAAAGACCACGGAGGTGGAGGCAATGTCCCGGTTTTCCCGGATGGCGTTGGCCCGTCCCACAAAGGGCTCATGGGATACCAGCCGGAAGCAGGAGGAGTTGTAAATCAAAGTGTAACCGGCGATGCCGGTGGTTTTCTGGTAGGCTTTGCAGAAGCCGCCGTCAATCACCAGCAGCTTGCCGCCCCCCTTCATGGGGCTTTCCCCCTTTTTGGATTTGACGGGAACGTGGCCGTTGATGATGTGGCAGTGGGGTCCCTCCAGGCCAAATTCCTTCAGCAGGAATTCACACACTGCCGGGTCGTTGTACAGCTGATAGTAGGCATTTTTGGGCTCAGACCAGGTGGACTCATCCAGAATCAGCCGGCGCTCAAAGGTGGTCATCCGGTCTCGGCCGAAAATGGGGCTGTTCCGCCCGGCCCACAGGAACCAGAGGAAATCCATGCCGAATTCCCGCTCGGGGGTACCCGGCTTGTTGTAATAGGCCTGACGGGCGTTCAGATCGGCATAGTCCAGGAAGGCCTTGCCGGACAGGGTCTTGCCCCCGATGGTAAAGGACTGGAGGGCGCCGTCCTCCGTCATGGGAATACAGCCGTGGAAGAGCAGATTGCCGTTGTACACCTTATATAAACTGCCCTTGGAGTAAAGGAAGCGAATGTGCCGCTGCAGCTTTTCACTGTGGAGGAAGGAGCGGGTGAGCTGGCGGATGAGGTGATCCTCCTCCTCGGTCAGGGTGTAGGGGTCATTCCGGTCCACTGTGGGGAAGTCCACATCCTCCAGGGGATAGGTGTTGCCGTCAATGGTGATGCACTGGTTGTCATAGTCAATCTTGTCCAGCAGCAGCCGGTCGGCCATACCGAAGCAGGGATTGCGCAGCAGCTTCTGCCCCTCCAGCTTGAAGAGGATGATGGTGATGGCCTTGTGCATCCGGGCAGAGAGCAGTTTGTCCTTTTCGGTGTATTGCGCTGCCTCCTCGCCGGTGAGCTTCACCTCAAAGCGATGCACGTCGCTGTCCTTGTAGACCTCGTTGGCAAAGACGGACAGGGGGCGCAGGGAGATGCCGTAGCCCGTTTCGATGACCTCCAGGTTGTTGTACCGCAGGGAATTGGCCAGCACCGTGGCCACCAGGGTGCGGGAGCCGGAGGCCGCCCCCATCCACAGCACATCGTGGTTGCCCCACTGGATGTCCACACTGTGGTAATTCATCAGGGAATCCAGAATGATATCCGCCCGGGGGCCCCGGTCAAAGATGTCTCCCACCAGATGGAGGTGGTCCACCGCCAGACGCTTGATGAGCTCGCACAGCTGCACCAGGAAATTGGAGGCCCGGTCGATGTCGATGATGGTGGAGATGATATTTTCATAATAATCCCGCTTGTCGCTGTCCTCGTAGTGGGTGTGGATCATTTCGTCGATGATATAGGCGTACTCCCGGGGCATGGCCTTACGCACCTTGGAGCGGGTATACTTGGAGCTGACCAGACGGCACATTTCAATCAGCCGGTGGAAGGTGATGCGGTACCACTCCCGCATGTCGGCGGTTTCCCGCTCAATTTCCTCCAGTTTTTCCTGGGGATAGTAGATGAGGGTGGCCAGCTGGTCCAGATCGGCCTTGGACACGGTGGTGGCAAAGAGGGTATCCAGCTTTTCCCGCACCACACCGGAGGCCGAGTTGAGAATGTGGAGGAAGGCCTCATACTCGCCGTGGACGTCAGAGATAAAGTGTTCGGTACCCTTGGGCAGGTTGCGGATGGCGTGCAGGTTGATGATTTCGGTACTGGCGGCCTGTACATTGGGGTACTGGCGGGCCAGCATTTTCAGGTAGTGCAGATTTTCCGGACGGTAGGTCTTTTTGACTTCCATGGGAGAGCCTCCTTCGCTTGCTTGCAAAATGGGAAGTTTACCCTATTATCCCACGTTCTCCGGCCGGTTGCAAGAGAAACAGGCCTTGACAGGACCGGGAGGGCGAATACAATGGAGATATCTCAAAACGGGCGTACGCTAGGAAGCGTACGCCCGGGATAAAGGAGCAAACCATGTCGGAACTCATTGAAATTACCAGCCTGGACCTGCCCCAGCTGGATGTTTTTGCCCGGCTGACCGAGGCCCAGCTGCGAAACCGCCGCCACCCGGACCAGAGTTTGTTTGTGGCCGAGAGCATCAAGGTCATTGCCAACGCTTTGAAGGCCGGGTGTGTACCGGTGGCCTTTCTCATGGAGCGGCGGCAGGCGGAGGGACAGGCCAAGGAATTGCTGGCCTGCTGTCCCCAGGCGCCTGTCTATACGGCTGACCGGGCGGTACTGGAGGGGCTGACCGGATATGCGCTGACACGGGGGGTTCTGTGCGCCATGCGCCGCCCCGTTCCGCCCACTCCGGCGGAGGTGTGCAAAGGGGCCAGCCGGATTGCCGTATTGGAGGGCATTGTGGATACCACCAATGTGGGGGCCATTTTCCGGGCGGCGGCAGCTCTGGGGATGGACGGGGTACTCCTGACCCCCACCTGCTGCGACCCCCTCAACCGGCGGGCGGCCCGGGTGAGCATGGGTAGCGTGTTTCAGATTCCCTGGACACGCCTCACCGGCTGGCCGGAGGAGGGGATGGCCTGGCTGAAGGCACAGGGCTTTCAGACGGCGGCACTGGCCCTCAGTGACCGGTCGGTATCCATTGACCACCCGGCCCTGGCCCGGGCGGACAAGCTGGCGGTGCTGCTGGGGACAGAGGGGGACGGTCTGGCCCAGGACACCATTGACCGGTGTGACTACACGGTGCGCATCCCCATGGCCCACGGGGTAGACTCCCTGAATGTGGCGGCAGCCAGTGCGGTGGCCTTCTGGCAGCTGCGCAAGCTATGAGGTGAGGGGCAGCAGACGGTCCGGGGGCAGCTCCACCCAAAGGGAGGGGGGAGCGCCCAGAGCGGCCCAGACATCCTGAGCCACCTCCATCCGAAGCTGGGAAAAGCCCTGGCTGCCCCCTGGGGTAGTCAGAAGAATCTGGGTGGAAAAGGCCTGGTTTACCACCTGTTCCACCTGGCAGAGCAGCCGGTTGGGGCCGGGGCCTGGGGCCGGTTTGACGCAGTGGGCCTGTATGGCAATGTGGGTCAGACCCTGGGGCAGCGGGCTGCCGGGGGAGAGGGAAACCTGCCAGTCCTCTGCCTCCACCATCCCGTCCTCATTCACGCTGGCCCGGGACAGATTCCGGCACCCGGACAGCAGGCAGGCCGACAGGGTGGCGGGGGCCGTAAAGAGCTGTTCCGCCGGGATGCAGGGCTGAGAGCGGCCATGGTCCAGGACGCACACCTGCCTGCACAGCTGGCGCACCTCCTCCCGGTTGTGTGTCACCAACAACATGGGGCCGGAGAAGTCGGACAGCAGCTGTGCCAGCTCCTGCTCCACCTGCCATTTCAGATAGCTGTCCAGGGCGGAGAAGGGCTCGTCCAGCAGCAGCACCTGGGGCCGGCTGGCCAGAATGCGGGCCAGCGCCACCCGCTGCTGCTGTCCGCCGGAGAGCTGATGGGGATGCTTATGGGCCTGCCCCTCCAGATAGAGGGCGGAAATCAGCTGGGCCACCCGTTCTTTCCGCCTGGCCCGCTCCCGCACGCCGACGGCAATATTTTGGGCCACCGTCATGTGGGGAAAGAGGGCGTAGTGCTGGAAGAGATAGCCCACCTGCCGTTTTTGCGGCGGGAGGTTGATGTGCCGCTCCGAGTCAAAGAGCACTCTGCCGTCCAGCACGATACGGCCCCGGTCGGGCTGCTCAATGCCGGCAATACACTTGAGGGTCAGGCTTTTCCCGCAGCCGGAGGCCCCCAGCAGGCCGGTGATGTGGCCGCTGGTGGTATCCAGGCATACATCCAGCCGGAATTTGCCCAGCTGTTTGTGGATCTCTACCTGTAAATTCATGGAGCCGCCTCCTCAGATGCAGGAGCCGTCCGGGCAGGACGGTTCTGCTTTTTTTCCAGCATGTTGACGGCCAGCAGCACCACAGCGGAGATGGCCAGATTGATGAGCACCCATACCATGGCGCCGGCATCATCTCCGGTGCGCCACAGCTGGTAGACGGTGGTGGAAATGGTGGCGGTTTTGCCGGGGGTGTACCCGGCAATCATGGCGGTGGCGCCGTATTCCCCCAGCGCCCGGGCAAAGGCCAGCACCGTGCCGGCCAGAATGCCCTGCTTGCAGCAGGGCATGACAATCCGCCAGAAAATCCAGGTATTGGATTTGCCCAGGGTGCGGGCGGCATGGGCCAGGGTGAGATCAAAGGACTCAAAGGCACCTCTGGCAGTGCGGTACATCAGGGGGAAGGCCACCACAGCCGAGGCAAAGATGGCGGAGTACCAGACCATGGTCAGCCGCAGGTCAAAGACCTCCAGAAACCACAGGCCCAGGGCTCGCTTGGGACCCAGCAGCCGCAGCAGAAAGTAGCCCACCACGGTGGGGGGGAGCACCAGGGGGAGGGTGAGCACCACATCCAGCACCCCCTTGACCAGCCGGGGCAGTTTGGCCACATAATAGGCGGCGGCAATGCCCAGGAAAAAGATGAGGACGGTGGACACGGCGGCAATGCGCAGGGAATTGAACAGAGGATAGAAATCCAAACAGGATCACCTGCCTTTAAAAATGGGCCTGCCGCATGGCGCAGCAGGCCCTGATCTCACTGGATGACGGTAAAGCCCACATTTTCCAGTACGGAAATGGCCTGGGCGTCGGTGTGCAGGTAGTCCAGGAAGTCCTGAGCGGCTTCTTTGGCCTCCTCGGTGCCGCACTTCATGACAGCGGCAGGATAGATGACCTGATCGCACAGCTCCGGGGTGGCCTCATCCACCACATTCAGCTTATAGGTAAAGGCGTCGGTGGCATAGATGATGCCGCAGTCCACCGCCCCCTCCTTGACCTGGTTGGCAACCTCCGATACATTGGAGGCATAGGTCACTTTTCCGTCCTGTTCCAGCCTGGCAATATCAATATCCAGGGTATCCAGAATCTGAAGGGAATAGGCCCCTACCGGTACATCGTCGTTGCCCAGACAGAGCAGGGAGAGCTTGTCGGTACCCAGGTCGGTAAAGGCCTGGATGTCTCTGGGGTTGTCGTCGGGTACCGCCAGCACCACCTTGTTTTCCACAAAGTTGATGCGGGTATCGGAGTACACCAGATCCAGCCCCTGGTTGGTGCCGGTGGTATCGGCGCTGTCCAGCTGGTTCATCTGCTTCTGAGCCGCTGAGATGAACAGGTCGCACACGGCGCCCTCTTCCATCTGGGTTTTCAGGGTGCCGGAGGAGTCAAAGGTAAACACCAGGTTCAC
>CALWOK010000135.1 GCA_944383125.1 uncultured Flavonifractor sp. | reverse complement strand
TTTGGAAATACTCAGGCCCATCAACTGAAGCTTTGCCACTACCTGATCCTGTGTCATTCCAGCCTGTTTCCGTAAGCGTTGAATATTGTGGCCAATGTCCATATCCGGTCTGATTTTCTGCATAACTTCACCTCATACTATAAGGCTGATGCCCTGACAAATATTTGTTCCCAATATGCCAAACACCCGGTAAGGTGCCATCCACACCTTACCGGGCGTTTTTCTTTTAAAATTCTGCGTTGCCCACCGTTCTGGGGTGAAGCTCCACGTCACGGATATTGGAAATACCGGTGAGGTACATCACCATCCGCTCAAAACCCAGACCGAAACCGGCATGACGGCAGGAGCCGTAGCGCCGCAGATCCAGGTACCACCAGTAATCCTCCGGGTTCATACCCAGCTCTTTGATACGGCCCTCCAGCAGATCCAGCCGCTCCTCACGCTGGGAACCGCCGATGATCTCGCCGATGCCAGGCACCAGACAATCGGCGGCAGCCACCGTCTTGCCGTCGTCGTTGAGGCGCATGTAAAATGCCTTAATCTCCTTGGGATAGTCGGTGACAAACACAGGACGCTTGAAGACCTGCTCGGTGAGGTAGCGCTCGTGCTCGGTCTGGAGGTCACAGCCCCACTCCACCTTATAGTCGAACTTATCGTTGTTCTGCTTCAGCAGCTCCACCGCCTCGGTGTAGCTCACCCGGCCAAAGTCGGAGTTGGCCACATGCTCCAGCCGCTCCTTCAGACCCTTGTCCACAAAGGAGGAGAAGAAGTTCATCTCATCAGGACACTTTTCCATTACCGTGTTGATGATATACTTGATCATGGCCTCGGCGGTATCCATGTAGTCGTTCAGGTCGGCAAAGGCCATTTCCGGCTCAATCATCCAGAACTCGGCGGCATGGCGCTGGGTGTTGGAGTTTTCCGCCCGGAAGGTGGGGCCAAAGGTGTACACATTGCCAAAGGCCATGGCAAAGTTTTCGGCGTTCAGCTGGCCGGACACGGTGAGGGAGGCCTTCTTGCCAAAAAAGTCCTGGCTGTAGTCCACCTGGCCGTCCTCTGTCTTGGGCAGGTTGTTGAGATCCAAAGTGGTTACCTGGAACATCTCACCGGCACCCTCGCAGTCGGAAGCGGTGATAATGGGGGTCTGGGCATACACAAAGCCCCGATCCTGGAAAAAGCAATGGATGGCGTGGGCAGCCACGGAGCGCACCCGGAAGGCAGCGGAAAACAGGTTGGTACGGGGGCGCAGGTGCTGGATGGTGCGCAGGTACTCCACGCTGTGGCGCTTCTTTTGGAGGGGGTAATCCGGGGTGGAAGCACCCTCCACCGCCACAGAGGATGCCTTGACCTCCAGGGGCTGCTTGGCCTCAGGGGTGAGCACCACAGTGCCGGTGACAATGAGGGAGGCCCCTACATTCTGCCCGGCAATCTCCTTATAATTGTCCAGCACATTGGCGTCCAGAACAATCTGTAAATTCTTAAAACAGGAGCCGTCGTTCAGCTCCACAAAGCCAAAGGTTTTCATGTCCCGGATGGTGCGGGCCCAGCCGCAGACGGTGATCTCCTTGCCGCCGAACTGCTCCTGATCCGCAAAAATCTGTGCGATTTTGGTGCGTTCCATGTTTTCATTCCTCGATTCCTAAAATTTGATCTCAGTGGGTAGTAGTATATCATTTTTTCCCGATTTTGCAAGGGGCATGGGGCAATTCTTCCAGCTGCATGGCGTCAGAGAGAAGGAGTGGATCAGCGGCCCCGGCCCCTTTTCCGGCGGCGGGGGACATGCATGGCCCGCCGATGGTCTCCCTTCCTGGGGGGCTTGTCTTTTGGGGGCATCTCTCTGGGCAGTTCCTTCCGCACCACCGGCACACCGCCGGGCAGGATAAAATCCACCTGCCCCGTTACGGGGTTTGCGTCGGCACATACCACCTCCAGCTCCATGCCAAAGGTATAGCGGCCTTTGCCGTTCACCTCTGCCAGCAGCAGATGGGCCTCGTCATAGGCCCAGGAGCCGCCGGGCAGGGCCTCCACCGGCAGCAGACCTTCTACTCCCCCCGCCACAGTGACAAACAGGCCGAACCGGGTTACGCCAGTCACCACACCGGCAAAGGTTTCTCCCACATGGCCTGCCATAAACTCCGCCAGATACCGCTTTTCAATCTCCCGCTCGGCCTCCTGAGCGGCCAGCTCCCGCTGGGAGGACTGGACAGCCGCCCGCTGGACGGCAGCCGCCAGCTTCTTCTCCTCCCTGTCCAGGGTATTGTCCAGCAGGGCAGTGAGAATGCGGTGCACCATCAGGTCGGGATACCGGCGGATGGGGGAGGTAAAGTGGCAGTAATAGGGGGCTGCCAGACCGAAATGGCCCAAATTCTCTTTGTCATACCGGGCCTTCATCAGGGAGCGCAGCACCATCATGGATACCGCTCCCTCCTCCGGCCGGCCTTTTGCCCAGTCCAGCAGCTTCTGGAGGGCATGGCTGTCCGTCCCCTTCAGGTCATACCCCAGCGGGGCCACCATGGTACGCAGCGCCTCGCTTTTGTCGGTGGAGGGTTTTTCATGCACCCGGTAGACACAGGGCTTTTGCAGCCGGTTCAGGTGCTCCGCCACACACTCATTGGCCGCCAGCATGAAGGACTCAATGAGCTTTTCACTCTCCCCCTGCTGCCGCTGGCCTACCGCCACCGGTTTGCCCTCGCTGTCACACACTACATAGCTCTCTTTGGTCTCCAGGTCCAGAGCTCCCCGCCCTCTGCGCCGCCGCTCCAGCACCTTGGCCAGGGCTGCCATCTCCCGCAGCATGGGCAAAATGTGGGCATACCGTTTGGCCAGCTCCCCCTCCTCTCCTGCCAGCAGGCGGTTGCAGTCCTCATAGGTCATCCGCTCGGTGGAACGGATCACCGTTTTCTCAATGGTGTACTCCGCCATGATGCCGTCCGGCTCCATAGTCATGATGCAGGACAGAGCCAGCCGGTCCACCTGGGGATTCAGGGAACAGATGCCGTTGGAGAGGGCCACCGGCAGCATAGGCACCACCTGGTCGGCAAAATACACCGAGGTACCCCGCTCAAAAGCCTCCAGGTCCAGAGGGGAGCCGGGACGCACATAATGGCTCACATCGGCAATGTGTACCCCCAGAACTAGACGGCCCTGCTTGTCCCGCTCCAGGCTGACGGCGTCATCAAAGTCCTTGGAGGCTGCCCCGTCAATGGTAATGATGGTCTTTCTCCGCAGGTCCAGCCGCCCTTTCAGGGCAGAGCGCTCTACCTGCTGGGGCATGCGGTCGGCCTCTTCCAGCACCATGGGCGGAAAGCTCCGTACAATGTCATGGTTGTACAGGATGGCCTCCACTGCGCTCTCCCGCCGGTTGGCCGGGCCAAACAGCTCCCGCAGGGTACCCATAGGCGGGGTCTTTCCTCCCCCAAAGCTGGTAATGGCCACAGCCGCCCGCTCACCCACATTGACACGTTTCCGCTTGGTATACACCTGAATGAGACTGGGCAGCCTGTCACTGTCGGGACGCAGCCACAGGCCCTTGTCATGGCGCTCCAGGATGCCTGTCACCGTCTGGTTGGCCCGCTCCAGCACCTGAACCACCTTGACCACCCGGCGGCCCTCCTGGGGGTCCTCCTCTACGATGCGGGCAGTCACCCGGTCCCCGTTCCAGGCCCCTCCATTGGCCCGGGGCGGCACAAAGCAGTCCTCTCCCTCTTCCGGAATGAGGAATCCAAAGCCCTTTCCGCTGGCCTGATAAATTCCCGTTACTTCTTGTATTTTTTTCATATGATATTCCTTTCTGATTTCACTTTTCTGTAGCATACCCCATTTTACCCGGACTACAACGAAAAACGCCCTTCCGAAAACCGGAAGGGCGTTTCATGGTTCTGACTTACAGCAGGCAGATGACAAAAGTGAGGATCATAAATCCGATGGCCACCCACTTGGTCATCTTGGCCAGCTTGGCGTCCCAGCTCTTGGCCTTGTTCTTGGCCAGGAAGGTGTCAGCCACACCGGCGATGGCGCCGGACAGGCCGGCGCTTTTGCCGGACTGGAGCAGTACCACAGCAATGAGGAACAGGCAGGCTGCCACATCCACAATGCTCAGAATCAGCTTGGTGTAATCCACGCTACATCGTCCTTTCGGCCCCGTCAACGGGGTTTTTGCACTCTACGGAGGCGGGGCTGTTCCTCGCCTTCTCTCACACGTAATAGGTATGATAGCACAAAAGAAGGACAAATGCAAGGGTTTTTCACAGTTTAACCCGATGTCCGCAGGAGTTTCCGGCTGCCCCAGCAGGTGGCCAGAAAGTAACCGCCGTATACCACCACCAGCAGCAGGGCAGTCACCCCGCTGGAGGCTGCCACATCCACATGGCTGATCTCTCCAATCACCGCATTGGCAGCGGTCATACCCACAACGGCATGAACCAAAGCCAGCGCCAGGGGAAGGAAAAACGCCAGAAAGACCTGTATATCTACCGACCGGCCCCGCATTTGCTGGGAAACCCCCAAACGGGAGAGGATGCGGTAGCGCTGACTGCTGTCGGCGGTCTGGCTCAGCTGCTGGAGGGCCAGTACCGCTGCCGAGGCCACCAGGAACACCACCCCCAGATACAGTCCAATGAACAGCACCAGCACCTTGGTACCCATCAAATCCATCCAGGTGGCCATGCGGGTGGAATAGGAATAGCCTCCCGTTCCTGTAAAGCTCCGTCCTTGAATGGCCCGGAGAAAGGCTTCCTCTGCTGCCTGGCCGTCTCCCGCATAATCGCCCAGAACATACCACTGCCGGGCTGTCAGACCGTCCACTGTGCCGGTGTACACTTCCGCTCCCCACATATTCAGAAAGTCCTCTGTCTGTTTCTTGCCCCAGGCTGCTGCCAGGGCGTCATAGTCCTGCCGGGTGAGATAGGACATGCCCTCTTTGCCCTCATAGAGCGGGAAGGAGATCCACGGGTCACAGGTCTGCTCCACGGCAAA